>JBGSSZ010000355.1:0-4666 GCA_041736785.1 Limnoglobus sp. | reverse complement strand
GCCAACAGCGGCTTCGGATTCGCTGGTGCCGCCGCCAGCCTCGGCGAGCATGTCGCGGGTCGCCCCGGAGCGGCCCTTGAAGCCAGGAGCCATGCTCAAGCCGCTGTTGCCACCGTCGCCACCTTTGAACAGACCTTCGGTGCCAGTGAGTCCCAGATTTTCGCCGAGGCCCAATCCCGCCTGCGAGGCGACATCGATCGGCGTCGTCGTCTCCGCGGACGCCACGCCCAGCGGTTGATCGGGGACCACCTTCGTGTCGACATTCACATCGGCTTCACGATCGAGTTCGACGGCGGCTTTCAAGGTGTCGTCCAGACCGATATCGGTCATGGTCAGGTCTTTCTGCTTCTCCTCGTCCTGATTCGGCTCGACCACCGCCTGAATGATCTCATCCGAAGGCTCGGCGTTCGAGATGGCCATGCGGCCGACAAGGATGAACGTGGTCAGAATCACCACATGCACCGCACCGCTGACAACCCACGCGGGGACGTGCTTTTTCATGAAGCGGTCGTGGGCCGACTCCTCAGCCCCGTGAACCATGCGGATCACCGAGGCACCGGGCTTCGGGGCGTCGTTCGGGGTTTTAACCGGTTCGCTCATGAGAGGCACTCCTGTCCGGAATCGAGCTTTGATTTCTGCTATGAATCGGGAATCAAAGCGTCGCACGGGGTCGCCGTGGCTAATTTCTAGACACTGTTGACTATACCGCAAGCTCAGACGTTCTCAAAGGGGTTTTGGTTCCGTCTTTCGCGCATCCGCTCGGCTTCTTCACGGTCGCCGCGGCGATAACGCCACGAGGCGTAGACCAGACAGAGCGCGAGCAGTGTGAACCCGCCGATTGCGATCGGCACAAACCGCATCCGCCACGCCATGCCGGCGTCGACAATGTCGGATTCGCTGAGCAGCGTCAGCGACCGACCGATGATCACCGGAGCCGCCCAGATCTTGTGCTTGCCGGGTTTCGAGCGGTCGAAGCCCTGCTGCTCGTAACGGACCAGCTTGAAATAGTAGCCTGTCACCGCGACAGGCCGGTCGAGATGCTCCTTGAGATCTTTCTGCGGCTCGAGGCCTGCAGGCAGCTCCGAGATGAATACGCACATCGGCGTCGCCTCGCCGACGGGGAACACCCACGCTTCGTAAACCGCTTCCACGTTCTGCAGCTTCAGCCGCGGCGTGACCTCGACCCGTTGCAGGCGACGCAGCCGTCCTTCGAAGTGGACCAACTCCAGCTTGTACGACAGCCGTTCGTTGTCGATGAGACTGCCGAAGCTGACATCCCGCCGGGCCGCGGCTTCAAGTTCCGCATGCGTGAACTGAGCCGCGTGGATCAGGGCACTCTCATAGGCAAACTCTTCGCTGTAGAGATCGGCATCCTTCCCCAGTTCGCGTTCCTTCACCTTCCACGGAAACAGTGCATTGTCTTTGATGCTCAGATACCACTCCTCCGAGCCGTCGATGCGGTATTTGTCAGCGGGATCAGTCGACGGCGGCGGTGCCTTGCGATTGGCACTCGGCGACACCTCCTGTGCCGCCAGCGGAGCCAGTGTAATTGCAAATAAAAACAGCACGAGATAACGCATGGAACCCTGATGAGTGTGTCTGAGGTTTGGACTCATTCTACGCAGGAGAGTTCCAGGTTCGGACTGTAACAGACCGGGTTATTTCTTCGGCATGTGCAGCGACGGAGCGACTTGTTTATACCCCGCACGGGTGATTTCATCGATCAGCTTGATGACGAGCTTGTATGAGAGTTGGTCGGCCATCTCCAGCTTCACTTTGCAGGGTGGACCTTTCCGCTCCTTGAGCACCGTGAAAAGAGCCTGCGAGTTGGAGCCGAGATCCTGACCATCGCCAATATCGGTCTTGTCACGCATGCGGATCTTGGCGATTTCACCATTGGCATTGGCATCGACCACGACGGTGAGTTCGTCGGGCTCTTCCAGGCTCGACGGCGGGGGAGCCGAGTCGGCACCCCCTTCGACCATCGGCAGTGCCATATCCAGATGGCCTTCCGGCGGCGTGGGATTGAACGTCATCACGAAGAACGCCAGCAACTGAAACGCCATGTCGAGCATGGGCGTGATCGGCAGATCGGGATCGACGTAGTCGATTTCCGTGGTTTTCCGCTTGCGACCCATGACGTTCACCCGACCCGTGGTTTGGCAATTTCACTTCTGCGGTCCGCGACCGACGACCGCCCGCAACTGCACATCGAGGAATCCCGCCATCCGGCAGCCTTCCAGCACCTCGTTCACCAGCTTGTACGTCGAATCCTGATGGGCCCGCAGCACCACCAATGCCGGCTTCGGCTCCGGTTGCCCCGCCCGGACCTTCGCATCACGACGCTCCCGGTCCGCCTTCCACTTGTTCGCCATGTAGCCCCGCACCTGCAGTTTGTTGGTCAGCACGCGGGGATCGTTCGGGTTCTTCTCGAGAGCCTCGTCGATCTCTTTCTCGTTCCCCTTCATCAGCAGCACGCGGCCCTTGCGGTCCATGTTCAACGTGATGACATAGTCTTCGTTTTTGTCGATCGGCCTCGCCTGCAGAGCATGCGGCAGCTTCACCGACTCGTTCAGATCATCCGCAATGAAATTGGTCACCAGCATGAAGAACATGATGAGTTGCAGCACCAGATCCAGCATCGGGATCAGGTTCGGCTCGCACTTCTCCAGGTTGCCCATGCTCATCGGGTGGCTTCCTTCATCGTCTCATGCTGGCAGTCAGGGAACAGCGATCACGACCCGGTCGGCACCGGCCCTGTGCCCGTTGGCCCGGCAGGCGCACCCGGAGGAGCGGGCTTCTTGCTGTTGTGATACATCTGCGTCAGCAGGTCGTCGGCGATGTGGCCGACATCCATGGTGAGCTTGGTGATCCGGTTGCGGAAGAAGGCGTTGAACGCGATGGCCGGGACCGAGATCGCGATGCCGATGAGCGTCACCGAGAGCGCGTGGGCGACGTTTTGAGCCAGTCGCGAGGGGTTCGGCGTGCCGCCGCTGCCCAGTTCCATAAACGCCCCGATCATGCCAAACACCGTGCCGACGAGCCCGAGCATCGGCCCCAGGCTCGCGATCACGGCGGTGTAGTTGTTCTTGGCGTTCTTGTCGGCCTTGATGCTTTCGAGCGTCTGGTGTGCCGCTTCGCGAGCGTCTTCGAGCCCGTACTGCAGGCGTGCCATACCGCTGGTCAGCACGCGGCCCAGGAAGGAGGGATCGCCCTTGGCCATGTCGTAGGCTTCTTTGAACTTACGCTTGTTGACGATGTCAGTGAATTCGTCGACGAAGCCGGGCGGGATGGCCCCGGTCATTTTGAGATCGAGGAACAGCAGCACGACGATGGCGACGAGCCAGACGGAGACGCCGAGCAGGACGAGTCCGAAGACCCATCCGACGCTGGCGATGATGAAGACCATCTTGTTTTCGCCGCCGCTGCTGGAGGCCGCCGGGGCTTCCGCCGGTGCGTCCTGAGCAAACAGCAGACCCGGAAGGAACGTAACCGCAGCGAGAGCCAGCGAGAAAGCCACGAGATGGCGAACCCAGCGGGACGAGAGCGTCATGGAGAGATCCTGGTAGTCGAGTCGAGGCGCGAGACGGTGTTATTTCATACAGACGCAGGCGGGAAACGGATAGTTCCTGACAAACGCAAGCCGGAAGCGTCAGCGACGGGTTTTGTCCCATCCGTCGCTGACGCTTCCGGCTTGCATCCGTTTCTGATGTTCAGGCTCAGTCCACCACCGCCAGGATCTCATCCTCGGTCATGATCAGATATTCCTTGCCGTCGACGGTGATTTCGCTGCCGCCGTAGCTGGTGAAGAGCACGCGGTCGTTGACCTTGACCTGAAACGCGGCCCGCTTGCCGTTGTCGAGGAGCTTGCCTTCGCCGAGGCTGAGGACTTTGCCCTGCTTGGGCTTTTCCTTGGCGTTGTCGGGAAGGATGATCCCGCCGGCGCTCTTGTCCTCGGCTTCGAGCCGCTGGACCAGAATCTTGTCGTTCAAAGGAGCCACTTTCATCGCAATCGTCTCCATTACACAAAGGGGATTTCAGTTTCGGGGAAGGTCCGTGCCGGCTGCTGCGGATAGACCTGTGCGAGAGCCCGCTTGAGCGTCTCGAGCACCACGTTGGCGTTGATTGGCTTGGGGATCACACTGTGAACCTTGGCCTGCAGCGCCTGCTGGAGCACCTGCCGGGTGGCGTCGGCGGTCATCAGAATCGCCGGGAGAAGCTGATTGATCTGCCGCACCACATGCAGGGCTTCGAGCCCGGTCAGCCGCGGCATGTGCATGTCGAAGAGGGCGAGGTGAACCACCTGCACCTGCACGATCTGCACCGCCTCGGCACCGTCCTTGGCTGTGATAGTCTGGAACCCGCGATCCTGCAGCAGCTTGGCCACAGTCTCGCGGTTGGCCGCGTCGTCGTCGGCCACGAGGATGCGGAACTTCGCAGTGAAGTTTGGCAGCGTCGGCGTCGGAGCTGGCGGAGTCGCGATCATCACATGGCTCTCAATGCAAATGGGGTGCCAGCAGGATCACGGGAGCATTTGTCAAGGCGTAAGATACTGCAAATTATTGGGTTGTGTCAAGTCGCTTCGACCACAACCTGAGCGAAGTGTGTCAAGTTGTCAGTCGTCAGAGATAGCTGCGCCAGCCGCCGGGGTGTTGGCGTTTGTAGT
>JBGSSZ010000289.1:0-2280 GCA_041736785.1 Limnoglobus sp. | reverse complement strand
CGCAGGTACTGTTCCGCCCGTGACTCCCGTCCAAGAGCTGGTCAGATCATCGCGTTCGGCGCGCGCTTGGAAGTAGTACTCGACTCCCGGCGGCAGGTACAACGACTGGTAGCCGGTGCTGGCGGTGGTGATTTCTTGAACTGTCCCTTCATCAAAGGTAGCTGTAGTCGAATATTGAATCCGATAAAGTGTGGGCGTGGTCCCCGGATTCGCGTCGACATAGTATTCGACCTGGCCCGGTGAATTTGTTTCAATCCAAAACACGGGGACTTCAGGCGGTAGCAAGACTGACTGATGCGGACGCATAAGTTGTTGGCGACGGCTCATGGCATGATCAGGTCTTGAGGACCAGCTCCAACGAACCCGCCAGCGGTGCGGAAAACTTCAACGCTCCGGCCCCATAAACGGGCTCCGGCAATTCGTTAAATTGATCCTGGTAGATAGTCATCGTGACCGGATTGCCATTAACCACCAGTTGTGAGTAGCTCGCCCCCGGAGCTACGGCGGCATAGATGACCAGGGTATAGCCATTCAAGGAACTGCTGGCTGGCACCTGGAAACCGCCGCCCGCGTACTGACGGAAGTCGATTTCGGTGCAGAGCGACAGATCCGGATCGACTTGGATCGTGCGCGTTTCCGAGCCGCGATAAAGCGTGATGTTTTGCAAGGTGCCAGGCATCGCGAACAACTCCGTGCGAATAAACTTCGTATGAATCCGGAACATCCGTCGAAACGGATCGGCATAGCGCCACGATGGTTCGTTGCCGGGGGCCAATGCTTCGTAGACCCGGGTCACCCCTTCATCCGTCCACCAAATCTCGTCGTGGTCCGCGGGCTCGACCCGTTGTCCCGCAAGCACCACGTCACCACTGCGAATCAAAAAATCGACTTCGCCGTACTCGACCGGAACGCCCGCGATTTCTTGATCTAGGGCAAACACCGTTCGTCCGAGTGTCGCCTGGAGTTCCACCCATAGCTCGCCCCGGACATAGACGACCGGTTGCGAGGCATGGTCTTGCAACTGATTGGTGAGCCAGACCATGCCTCGCTGCAACAGATCGGCCATCGTCAGTTCTTCTTTTGGGGTTGCTGGCTTAGGAGCTTGAGTAACGCTTCGAACTGGGCGTCATCGAGGATGAGTTGTTTGCCGGTGGACTTGCGTTGGGATCGCCACGCATTGAGTCCCGCTACGGCCAGGAACGGCACAATCCCAGCTCCCATCACGCTCAGGATCAACGTTGTGAATGAGACGCCCGTACTTGTCGAATCAGCCGGGGGGATCTGGAGCGGCAGCTGATCGAACGCGGGCAAGGGAATCCGCACACCATCCCACGGAGCTTGGCCGTGTTGCGTCTCCCGCACGGGCGTCTGTTGCAACTTCACGACGTATTGCTTGATGGCACTCGTGATGTCGTTGGCCAGATCGGTCGGCTTGCCTTTGTAGGAGCTTTGGAACACGACGGTTGTCGGATCGCCGTATTTGCCACTGCGCGGCGGTTGCACCAGGATCGTCGGGAACGACTTAATGTCGAGATTCTCGAAACGCCAAGTCTGCGACGCATCTTGGTAGTCGTAGTAATGGAAGTTCGCCCAACTTCGCTCGGGATCATCGGGATTGGCGAGCGCACTCAGATTGGCGTTCTTTTGCCAATCGTCCTTGAGCTTCGTGCATAGGCCGCAGCCCTTGATGGTCACCACGGTGACGAACCACTTGTCGGCCTTTGTCTGCGGTGGAGCTAAGGCTTCCATTGCTACGTCGGCCGCACTTTGCTGAATGCCGTTGACGTGCTGGACCATGTTGCCGCAGCGCAGGACGGCGGCCGTGTCGATTTCGGCAGCGGGCAAGCTGGCCGAGGCACTAACGGAGAAAACCAAAAGCAGGGAACAGAGGAATTTCATGAATCGCGATCCTTGAAGTGAAGAAGATGAAGAACGAGACACGTGAACGTCAGAAGCAGGTTGGCGCTGACCAGGGCCAAGAGGATGGTGCGCCACCAGAGGAGTTTTTCCAGGGCGTCGATGATGAACATGGCTTACCACCAACGCCGGTATTGAGGTCGCGCCGGATGGGGAGGCGTACTAAGAATCACGACCCAGGGACCGCTTGCCTCATGCAGGCGGCGGAACTGACTGTCGCTATAGCTATCGATTTTTTGGGGCGAGTTGTTATTGCAGACATACCAACGGTCGTCGCTGGTCGCCGCCGTCCCGTTGCTGTCCCAACCGACCAGCGTCTGGAAATGGGCCGTACCGCAACCGATCGCCGCGCCGCGATGATTT
>JBGSSZ010000264.1:0-3058 GCA_041736785.1 Limnoglobus sp. | reverse complement strand
CCGGCAGCGGATTCGCCCAGCGCTCCGATTTCATCGCACTCATCGGCGGCGACAACGTCCCCGACAGCAAGATCTTCCGCGGCGGCAGCCGGGCTGCCGTCTCCGACATCAACGGCGATGGCACGGGCGATCTGATCTGGGCGGCCGGTGCCGGCGGCGGGCCACGCATCGCCACCTTCAACGGACAACTCCTCAACAACGGCGACAACGTCCTCTTCAAAATGACCGGCGACTTCTTCGCCCTCGGCACCAATCTGCGCGACGGAGCTTATATCGCCGGCGGGGATGTCGATGGCGACGGCATCGGCGACCTCATCGCTGGTGGCGGCAGCGGAGCCCCGCCCCAGGTCGTCGGCTACTCTGGTGCGGCTCTGCTCGTCAACAGTGCCAACCCCACACGGTTCCTCGATTTCAACTTCGGGGTCAACAGCGGTCAGGGCATCCGCGTCGCGGTGAAGGATCTGAATTTGGACAACATCGCCGATGTGATTGTGGGCAGCGCGCCCGGAGCCGGCAGCCGTGTGGCGTCATTTAACGGGACCAATCTGAATGGCTCCAACACGGGAGCCGCGATCTTCGACTTCGCCGCGTTCCCGTTCCTCGGCACCAACGGAGTGTTTGTCGGATAGCGAATCACCACTGTGAGTTTTCGTGACGAGCCGGAAGCGTCAGCGACGGATATAGTCTTGCAAATGTACCCGTCGCTGACGCTTCCAGCTCGTCACGATCATAACTGCTCAGCCGTGTCAGCAATGCAGATTGGTTGAGAACGAATACGTTATTTCTTGATCACGCTCCGAGCAGCGCGGATGCGTTCCAGCAAATTGTTCCGCGCGATCTCGGCGGGGTCCAATTGCACGGCCAGCGGCGGCACCTCGGGATGGAGTGCAGCGTCTTCCTCGCCAGCCTTCTTCGCCAGCTTCGGCAGATCCTTGTACCATTCTTCCACTTCCGTGGCCCGTACCATTCGCTCCAGTTTGGCGTAGACGATCTCGTCGAACGGCAGGAAGAAAAGACGCCCTTCGTCCTGATTGCCCGCCTCACGACCGCGGAACACCGCATAGTGCTCCTCGAGTCGCAGCACCACGTCGATGCAGACGTTCATCCCGGCCCGCAGCACCAGGTGCACTCGCGCCAGCTCCTGATCGGGCAGGCGATGAATCAGGTCCACGACATCAGCACGACGCATCAAGCCACCTCAGGAGCGGATCAGTTCGAGTCGTTCGGGGGGTTGGTTCAGCCGTCGATAGAGCCAGACGTGCGCCGCGGCGACCGCAGCACCCCCGGCTACACAGACCGCCCGCCAACCGGGCAAGAAGCCCGCCGTCACCCAATCGGTGCCGCCGTAGATGTCGGCGAGTGCGTTGAGCGCAAACGATGCCCCGGCCGTGGCGAGTGCCAAACCCATCATCGCGAGAAGGGGTCCGCGTGCGAGTTCCCAGGTATCGGGCCGATCGGGCCGCAGCACGAACTCGAGCCCAAGTCGACGCCAGAGCTTGCTGAAGACGGTGTCGGCGGTTTCGGGTTTGGCGAAGACGATCTCGGTGCGCACGCGACCGCCGCGAGCCGGGACGTGTTCGAGCCGCACGGTGTTCTTCACCAGATCGAGCCGCACCCGTTCGATGCTGGTCAGGTCGATGGTGTTGGCAAGCGGGCCGAGGACGGATTCGATGTCGTAGGTTTTTTCGAGGGCGGCGACCGTCTCGGGACGTGGCAGCGTGCCAGTCGGGCCGAGGTAGAGCCGCGGCAGTGTGAGCACGATCACCGAATGCGATGCGACTTCCGGCGCGGCCCAGACGCGACGCCGCACCAGGCCGGGAATGGCAGTATCGGAAGGCATCGGCACGGGGAGTGCCGGACCGACTGTGGAAAGCGAACCGAGCATGACAGACGCACACCTCAGGCGACCAATTTTCGCCTGCAAGTTCTTAGTACGCAATCGGCATGCGGTCAAATGGGGCGGGCTGGTCAATCAGATGAGCGTCACAACGTTGATTTCCGGGCGGCTGCCGCAGCGGGTGGGCAGCATCGACGTTCCCAGCCCGCGACTCACCAACACGGTGGTCTCGGGGGCTTTCACCACGCCGCGGAGGTATTTGTCGCCGTACCAGCTCGGCACGAATGGAGCGATGCCGCCAGGGAAAACCATCTGCCCACCGTGCGTATGGCCGCTGAGCACGAGCCCGACGCGGCGGTCCTTCAGCGTCTCGCAGTAGTCGGGATTGTGGGCGAGCAGCAGCACTGGGTCATCGCGGCGGGCCGTGCGCAGTGCGTCGCCGATGTGCGGCACCCCCGTCCAAAGATCCTCGACACCGGCGAGGACGAAACGATCGCCGCCGCGCTCGAAGATCTGGCAGTCGTTGGAGAGTTCGTGAATCCCGGCGTGCCTGAGCCCGTCCTTTGTCTGTTGAAGGCCGTGCCAGGCGTCGTGGTTGCCCATCACGCCGAACACGCCCATCGGAGCCCGCAGATTGCCGAGCATGTCGAGGCAGGGTGCGATATACTTCGCGTCGCGGAGGGAGTAGTCGCCGCCGAGGAGGATGAGGTCGGGTTCGAGCAGGTTGGTTGTGCGGACGATGTTCTGGACGTAGGCGAGATCCGTGTAGGGGCCGTGGTGAATGTCAGTGAGGAAGACGACTCGCGTACCGCGGAATGTCGCGGGCAGCCCCGGCAGCGGCAGCGTGGTCTCGCTGACCTCGATCCAGCCGGCCTCGAAAAACCCGTAGCAGGTGCCCGCCATGGCGGTCGCACCCAGCCCGGCGATCGTAGCCCGCATAAATTGGCGGCGATTCATCCCGACTCCTTCCCGCGATCCGCCACTGAAGCGGGCCACGTGCATAGCATACTAATCGAACCCCTGCAGGCGGTGCGAGGGGAATTCCGCTTTTCTCATCGGGTTTTCTACCGCAACTGTCTGGAAATCAGGTAGTCTGTCGGCTCCACCCACAACTCTGGAGCTTCAGCGATGAAATGGGCACTCTGCATACTGCTGCTCTTCCCGACTCTGCTGACAGCGAAAAGCCCGAACGTTGTCATCCTCTTCGCCGACGACCTCGGC
>JBGSSZ010000230.1:0-3657 GCA_041736785.1 Limnoglobus sp. | reverse complement strand
CATCGCCTCGATCGTCGGATGCGTCACGATTGGCCCGATGCCGGGGTCGAGCCCCGCGATCAGCCGCTGCGCCTTGCCCAGTGTATAGGCGAAGAGCACGGTGACGCGGCCGGCGTCGGCGTTCTGACGCCACCAGCGATTGATCGCATCGAAGACCTGTCCTGCCGGCGGCCAGTGATAGACCGGCAGCGCGAACGTGCTCTCACTGACAAAGCCATGACAGCGGATCGGCTCGAACGGCGTGCAGGTGGGATCGTCGGCTGCGGTCTTGTAGTCGCCGGAGACGACCCAGACTTCGCCGCGGTGCTCGACACGCACTTGGGCGGAGCCGAGAATGTGCCCGGCGGGGTGGAGCGAGATGGTGACGCCGTTGCGTTCGACAGTCTCGCCATACGCGATGGTATCGACCTGAGCATTCGCTGCGAGCCGCACGCGGCTGACATGCAGCCCCGACTCGCTGACAAGGTAGTGCCCGCAGCCGCGGCGGAGGTGATCGCTATGTGCGTGGGTGACAATCGCGTGCGGCACGGCCCGCGACGGATCGATGTGAAAATCGCCCACGGGGCAGTACAGGCCGTGCGGAGTCAGTGTCAGCAGTGCCACAGCGTATTTAAGCGCGGATGATGACAATTTCGTTTTGCAGATCGCCGCCCGTCACATGCACCTCGCCTGCAGCGTCGACGAGCACATCCACTTCGAGCCGCACGCCGAAGTCCTTGAGGTAGATCCCCGGCTCGATGCTGAAGAGCGTGCGCGGCAGCACGCGGCGGTCTTCGCGGGTCTCGAGGCCGTCCATGTGAGCACCGTTGCCGTGGACCTCCTGCCCGATGCTGTGCCCGGTGCGGTGAGTGAAGAAATCGCCATAGCCGGCGGCTTCGATGACTTTGCGGGCCGCGGCGTCCACTTCATGGCCCAGGAGCGGCTTCTTCGCTGCAAACGCATCCTTCACTGTCTTGATCGCCGCGTCGCGGGCCTCGGCCACGATCTTGAAAATCTTCTGCTGCTCCTCCGGCACCGTGTCGCCGATCCACGCCATGCGGGTGAGATCGCTGTACACCGCCCGTGGCCGGTCCATCTTCGCCCACAGGTCGATCAGCAGGAAATCCCCCTTGCGGATCGGTGTGTCGTTGTCGTCGGTGTTCTCGAAGTGCGGGTCGCCACTGTGGCGGTTCATCCCCACAATCGGCGGGCTGTAGGTCGTCATCTTGTTGTCGGCGAAATGCTTCATGATCCGCGCCTGCACGGTGCGCTCCATGACGTGCCCCTTCTTGAAGATCTCGTCGGCAATGAACGCCCAGATCATCGTGTAGGCCGCGTTGGTGTGCTCGGCGGCTTCCAAGTGCATGGCGATCTGCTCGTCGTCGAGGGTCGCTTCAAAGAGTTGGATCAGATCCCCGCTGGAGTGAAGCTCGACGCCGAAGGTTCGCAGAAGCTCGACGGTGCCGCCGTCGACGCGGCTGATGTACGGGTTGCCATTTCGCGGCGAGTATTCGAGGGCCAGATTCTTGAACCCCGCGACGAGCCCCTGCAGGCCCGCTTCAAGCTCCTGCCAGCGGCGGTAGACCGTCTTTTCGCCCGGCAGATGATCCAGTGCAGCCGGCTCGATGGCATGCACCAGCTTCCGCGGTTCGCCCTGTGCCGGCACCACATAGTACCAGCGTCGCGAGAGCTTCTTCGTCTCGACACCCACCACGCGTGATGCGAGCAGGTTGCTGCCGCGGAAGTCGCAGAGCAGCCAGGCATCGAAGCCCTGGGATTGAATCGCGGACTGTACTGCGGCAAGATCGAACATCGTGATGCTCTCGGTGGGCGGACTGGGCTTTTGTATTAACAATCACCTCCTGATAAGCTATCATCCTGCTCGCGAAACTCCTCCCTCCGAAGTGAAACCCATGCTGCGAATTGTCACTCTGCTCATGGTCGCCCTGCCTGTGGCGGCTGACGAGCCTGTCACCCGCAAGCTGCTCAAACGGGGACTGGTGGCGACCTTCGACGGCGTGTCGCGCATCGAGCCCACCGTGGCTGCACCCGCCGCCAGCACTTGGCTCGGCTACATCCAGATCGTCACGCCCGGCGAATACACCTTCACCACTCCCGGCAGCGTCTCACTCACCAAAGACGGCCAGACTTTCAAAGGCGGCATGCTTGAGCCCGGCTTCTACGAGTTCCGCGCCGAACTCCCTGGCCGCGGTGAACTCCTCTGGCAGGGCCCCGGCTTCGTGCGCGAGCCCATCCCCTACTTCTTCTTCGGCCACCTCCCCAGCCAGCGCCCCAAAAGCTTCGAAGCCGATCAGAAGCTCGAGCACGGCCGATACCTCTTCGAGGAACTCGCCTGTGCCAAGTGCCACAAGACCGACATGAAGCTCACCGAGCGCACCGGGCCGGACCTCTCCAGGATCGGCTCGCGGGCTTTTCCCGGCTGGCTGGATGCCTGGCTCGCCGATCCCGCCAAGCTGCGGCCGCACACCACTATGCCCCGGATGTTCGACGACACCGAGCAGGGCATCGCCGAACGCTACGCTGTGGTGCAGTATCTCATCTCGCTGGGCGGCCCGCTGGTGGAGGTGCGCTTGCCATTCGCGGAGAAGGTGAACGCAAAGAATCTGGAATCGGGTGCAAAGCTGTTTGTCAGTGCAGGGTGTGCCGCGTGCCACGGTTCAAAGCTGGCCGGCACCATGAAGCGCAACGACGACGACGATGATCCGCCGCCGTTCGTCCCGCTCGACAGCATCGGCGGACTCGGAGGCCACCCGCAAAGCCGTTATGCGCTCGGCGGACTCGGCTCGAAGTTTTCCGCCAAAGAGCTTCAGAAGTATCTCGAAGACCCGCTCAAGACCAACCCACACGGCCGCATGCCCGCGATGGGCCTCAGCCGCAACGAAGCCCGCGATCTGGCCCAGCATCTTGCCCGCATGAACGACGAAAGCATCGAGAACCGCGCCGGCGTGAACCCACCGAAGCGGAAGCTGAAGGACAGCAAGGACGTATGGCAGCGACTCGGCAAAGCACTCTTCGTCAGCAAAGGCTGCATCAAGTGTCACACGGTCGACGGTGTCCGCGACACCTCTCAACCGCAGCCGCCCGCTCTGAAACTGCTGCACCAAACCGCGAAGCAGGGATGCCTGGCGGATCAGCCCAAGAGCATCGTTTACAAGCTCGAGGACGCTGAGCGCGATGCCATGCGTGCGTTCGTGCAGCAGCCCGACCGCACCACGCCGATGTACGAAACCCGTGCGACGCTCAAACGCTTCAACTGCCTGAACTGCCACCGCAAAGACGGCGAAGGCGGCCTCGGCAGCGAACTCGCCGAGACGATGAAGCGTCTTGAAAACGCTGGTAATGAAGATGATGTCATGCCGC
Source organism: Limnoglobus sp. (assembly GCA_041736785.1). Lineage (GTDB taxonomy): Bacteria > Planctomycetota > Planctomycetia > Gemmatales > Gemmataceae > JBGSSZ01. The sequence goes on along the minus strand of JBGSSZ010000230.1, from coordinate 297 downwards.
CGCGACTCACTGGCATCGGGCACAAAGCGACCACGCAATGGCTCAAGGACGTGATGCTCAAAGGCGGCAAAACCCGGCCGTGGATGAACCTGCGCATGCCGCAGTATGGCGAAGCCAACGTCGGCCATTTGCCAGTCAGCCTCGCAGCCTGCGAAGGTGTGCAACCCGACACCGCGGCGGCGAAGCCCAAAGCCACCGCCGCGATGATCGATCAGGGCCGCAAGCTCGCGGGCAAGGAAGGCCTCGGCTGCGTTGCCTGTCACGACATCAGCGGCATCGCCGGCGGCGGCACCCGCG
>JBGSSZ010000206.1:0-14863 GCA_041736785.1 Limnoglobus sp. | reverse complement strand
CCGAACCGCGCACCGAACTGAGCAAAGTCGGTGCTGCCGTCGATGGTGCCGTCGTTGTTGAAATCGAAGCCGCTGGCGTTGACTCCCGGCGAGGTGCCGAAGACGCTGCCGAACTGGGCGAAGTCGGTGCTGCCATCGACGGTGCCGTCGTTGTTGCTGTCGCCGAAGAGACGGCGAAGTTGGGGATCGTTGACGCCGCTCTGGAAGCTGGCACTCGGGATGGCGAGCCGCCAGTAGCCGTCGGCGAGCGAGCCGAACTCGACTCCGGCGCTGGTCCCCGCGCCATTGGCATTGTCGAAGGTCAGTGCCACGCTCAACACCATCCCTGTGAGTGGGGCGACGAGGATGCGGCCGTTGGCTCCGGTCGCGCCGGTCTGCACCACAGTCGCGCCGCGGGTCAGCGTGATCGCACCTGGCCCGGTCAGCGTGCTGGCCTCCACGGGCGTGGCGAAGTTCACCTCGATCGTCGTTAGCCGCGAGCGCTGAAGCTGACTGTTGTTGACTGTGAAGCTCGTGACCATCGGCCCGGCAACGGGCGTGTAAACCACGTAAAGGTTCTTGCCGGCGTCGCGGAGTTCGACGCTGAAGCCGCCGGTGAAGGTGTTGGTGAAATCCGCGGTGTCGATCAGGAACGCTTTCGAGTCGAACGTGCCGGTCTGTGTGGCAGCGGTGCCATCGGCGAACTTCCAGGCGTAGCTGAGCGCGGAGTTGAAGTTCGCGGCGAGGCCGGGCGTGTTGAAGTCGCCGCTGTTCTCGCGACTGCTGAGCAGGATGGTGTACTTGCTGGCCGGCGTGGCAGTGAAGGCGATTTCCGCGGTGGGGCTGAAGACCGTGGGCTGCACAGTGATGCGGTCCCAGCCGCTGAGCGCAGCTTCGCTGCCGCTGGCATTGGAGATCTCGAACTCGAGCCTGCCGCCGCCGTTGATGTTGAGCTTGTGGGTGCTGGCGGGTCCGGGACTGGAACCGGGGCTGAACACGCCGCCGTTCTTGGTGATGAGACTGCCAAATATGGCGTTGCCTTCGACCTTGCCGCCGAAGTCGATCGTGATGGTGCCGGTGGCATTGCCGAAAGAGCCCTTGTTGAGCACGTAGCCATTGGTAACGAGGGCGTTGGTGGCTCCCGTATTGATGCTGCCGCCGGGGTTGATCGTGGTCAAACTGCCGCCCCCAAAGACGAGGCCGTTGGGTCCGCTGCCGGTGAAGACGTTGAGCGCACCGCTGACGGTCATCGAGCCGATGGTGACAAAGTTGCTGACGGAGGCAGCGCCAGAAAGTGTCAGTCGTCCCGCAGGTTCGTTGGAGAAACCCGTGAGGGTGAGTGTTTTTCCGATCGCGCCGGTGATGGCTGCATTGTTCTGGAACAGTGCGAATTGATCGTTTCCGTTCGCGAGGATCGTGAGACTGGTAGTCGCCGTGTTGCCGATGAAACGAGTCGATCCGGTGCTTGTTGTGGCGATGGTTCCAGCACCCGTCAACTGTCCTCCACCGAGTGTGGCGTTGCTGAGCGTGAGAGTTGCCGGGCTCACAACTTCAATGAAGCCCTGAGACTGATAGACGCGCGAGCTTGTGGTGCTGCTGGTGTACGACAGCGAGCCGAGCGCGCCGATTTCGACCAGCACGCCGTTGTTGCCCAGCAGGGCATCGTTGGCGGTGTTGATGTTGCCCTGTTCAATGAAGATTCCGTGGCCGCTGCTATTGAGGCCGGTAAAGGTGAGCGGTCCGAAGCCGGTCTTGTGCAATTTCCTTGTGCCGAGGGTTCCCGCGGAGACGACCACAGGGGCAATCGGATGGGTGCGGAGTTTGAAATCGACGCTGAGCGTGACCAAGCCGCCGTAGGTTCCCGGCAGGAGCGTAAGCGTGCCCTGATCCTGGACCACATCGACGCCCTCTTCGAGCGTGGTGAATCCATTGACACCGATGGTCACGGTCTGGTTGAAGGGGTCGATCGGATCGGCGTCAGCGATGATGGTCCCGTTCGCGAGGGCACTCCAAGCGGTGTTGACGTAGACCGAAGCCTGATCGTGCACGCGGTCGGTGACGGTGACGATGTATTCCTGCTCGTCGACGAGCAGGCCATCGGAGACGCGGACGCGGAAGTGGTAGTCATTGTCGCTGTTGCCGTCGTGCGGGAGTTCGAAGTCGGGTGCTTTGAGAAACGCAAGTGCTCCGCTCGTGGGGTTGATCGTGAAGAGGCTGGCGTCATCGCCGGGGACGAGACTGAAGTTCAGCGGGCCGCCATTGGGGTCGTAGGCGGTGACGGTGCCCAGGCTGAGTTTGTTTTCCGGTTGGTCGAAGACGGCGAACTCGTCACCACCCTGCGAGGTGATGCGCGGCTTGAGTCCGCCATCGATGCGGTGAAGCTCGCGGCCGAGTGTGGGATGGGTCGCCTCGAAGTAGAGCACTCCACCAACCTCAACGTAATCGCCGGGTGAGCCATCCCCGCTGCCCGCAAAGGTCTGCTCGGCGAGCACGACCGTGCCGGCATCGGCGGTCCAGATTTCGGTCCCGTTCGTGCCATCGTTGGCGGAGAAGTAGATCGTGCCGTTGATGTTGGCCAGGTTCGTCGGATTCGAACTCCCGTTGCCGGGATTGATATCGGCGATGCGAAACGTACTTTGTTCATCCCGTCCGCCAATCCAGAGTTCGCGACCGGCTGCGGAATCGGTGGCACTGAAGTAGAGTTGGAGCCCGTCGCTGGTGAGATAGTCGGGGTTGCTTCCGTTCAGGCCGGGATTGATGTCCTCGACCAGGAAGGTGCCAGTGCTAGTGCCGTTGCTGGTCCAGAGTTCATTTCCGTGGATGCCATCTGAGGCGTCGAAATAGAGTCGATTCTGATGGACGACAAGCTCATTCGTGCCGGCGTTGCTGGAACCCTGACCGATATTGGCGACCAGGGTCGTGCCGAAGGACGTACCGTCGGACGTCCAGAGTTCGATGCCGTTGGTGCCATCGTTGGCGATGAACGCCAGCGTCCCGTTGAAATTGGTCAGGCGGGCCGGTTCCGAATCGCTCGCGAATGGCCTAATGTCGCGGACGAGTTTGGTTCCAGTCGATGTACCATTGGATTTCCAGAGTTCCGTTCCACTTGAGCCGTCGTTGGCCCTGAAATAGAGCGTGTCGCCGACGACCGTGAGTAGGAGTGGATTGGAGCTGGATGCGCCCGTTTGGATATCGGCGACGAGGACAGTGCCGCCCGAGGTGCCGTCGGTTTTCCAGAGTTCGCGGCCGTTGAAGGTGGTGTTGGCGGTGAAGTAGAGCATGCCGTTGTACGGGGTCAGTTGAGTCGGTGTGGAACTGCCAACACCTGGATTGATATCGCGAACCAGTGTCTTGCTGGTGCCGTCGCTGCGCCAGAGTTCAAAGCCAGTGATGCCATCGTTGGCAGCGAAGTAAAGAAACCCGTTGAAGTTCGTGAGACCCGAAGTTGAGAGGTACGTTCCGCCTCCTCCACTGAGGTCGAAGAGCATACTGGTCCCGGTCGAAGTGCCGTTGCTTTTCCAAAGATCGCCGTTGAAGTTGCCGGCGGTGAAAAAGAGAGTGCCGTTGAAGTTTGTGGTCTCGTTAATGAACGAGGAACCGTTGCTGGTGTTGATGTCTCGGATGATATCGGTGGCAGCGGCATTGGGTGCGGAACTGCGCCAGATTTCGCGACCAGTGCTGCTTGCTGCTGCGGAGAAATACAACGTGCCGTTGATATTCGCAAGTCCTTGAGGATCGGAGCTTCCCGAACCCGCGACAATTTCCTCAATGATGAAAGTATTAGGGTCGGTTCCTTCACTTTTCCAGAGCTCAGTACCGCTGGAGGCGTTGGTGGCGACGTAGTAGAGCACGCCATTGACATTGGTGAGCCTGTCGGGTGAGGGACTGTCGTTTTCGACGAGCAGGGTGCCGCCGCTCGTGCCATCGCTCTTCCAGAGAAGTTCATCGGCTCCGTCGAAGGCACCGAAGAATACAGTGGAGCCAACCGCCGTCAAGTTGATGGGGGTCGAAGAGCTAGTACCAGCACGTATATCCGAGACTATGGATGTTGTTGCGGTAGTTCCCAAGCTGCGATAGAGTTCGCGTCCAGAAATGGGCGTGAACGCCGAAAAATATAGTATTCCATTCACGTTGACGAGGAAATCTGGTGAAGAGCTCGAACTGCCGCTGTACAAATCGAGGATAAGTGCTGTACCGAAAGAGGTACCGTCGCTTTTCCAAAGTTCGCGTCCGTACACGCCATCATTCGCCGTGAAAAGCAGCATTCCGGAGTAATTTGTCAGTTGTGACGGATAGGAGCCGGTAGACCCCGGGTTGATGTTCAAGACCTGACTGGCGGTCGTGAGATTACTGTCTGTGGACCAGAGTTCTCGCCCATTGCCTGGTAAGTTCGCAGTATAGAAGACACGAAAACCGACTGCGGTCAGAGCTTGCGGGTCCGAGCCTGTAGAGCCAAAAACGCCATCGACTATCATCTCGGGTGAGCCAGTGATATTGCTCCAGATTTCGCGACCATTGACTCCATTGTCGGCTGCAAAGACGAGAGCACCCGCAGAGTCCACGAGCTCACTGGGATACGAACTTATCGGACCCGGGCGGATGTCCCGCACCAGGACCGTACCGGTGGATGTGCCATTGCTGCGCCAAAGTTCGGTGCCGTGGACTCCATCGTTGGCCGTGAAGTAGAGCAGACCGCCCGACGCCACAAGCCTTTGCGGGTCAGAGCCTGATGATCCGGCTCGAATGTCGCGGACGAGAACAGTCCCGGCGGATGTGCCATCCGTGCGCCAGAGTTCGCGACCGTGATTCGGAGTCTCCGCGACGAAATAGGTGACGCTGCCCGCCTGGACGAACGAATCCGGATTCGATGCGAGCGTAAAACTGCTGGTGGCGATGTCGCGCACGACCGAGATGGACGGCGTCACGCGATCTTCGAGGGTCTCGCAGCGAAGGCGGGGATGAGCGTACAGATTTTTGCGATGCCACCGGCTCATGGGGAAACTCCTGTGTGTATTCGCTATAGGGGAATCGCCGTGTGCTCCCAAAAGTGGTCAGACAATCCGGAAAAATGTGTCTGGTTTGCGCTAGCGTTGCAATTTCTCCATGAGATTCTTGACTTCAGGCCTCTCGCGGAGCGCGGCGAAGTCGGTGGCCTCCTTCAAGTTCCGCAGTCGGGCGGGGGACTGCAGGCCTTTCTTTCGCTCAGCAGCGTGAAGCGATTTGACGCCGCGGTCGAGGAAGTCATTGGCCATCTCCGATTGCTTGGTGTCGGAGACGCCCGGAAGTTTGCGAGCTTCCGCGGCGAGGATCGAATAGAGCATCGCCAGCTGAAACGGATCAAACGGCGGCGGACCTTGTTCCAGCGACTTGGCCTCCGCAGCCGCTTCCCTGACCCGACCTGTCTTCGCCCAGGCGATCACCCGCAGATACCGCGTCGACGGCGACGGATCGAGTGCCACCGCACGCTCGATCACCGGCACCATCGCCTCGTACTCTCCGGCCCGGCGGTGCTGATCGGCCTTGTGACCGAGCAGATGACCAAGATGATTCGCCAGCTTCGGGTTCTTCGGAAAACGCTCCTGAAGCTTGGCGATGGTGTCGCGGTCCTTGTCCAGTGCGGCCTGTCGTTCCGGAGTTGGCGGTAGCGGTAGCGACTGATCCGCGGTCTGGCGCACGGCCGTGGCAAAGACCTCGGCGGTGAACGGATCGCCCGGAGCCGCGGCGAGCATCGTCCGCGCCAGTGGCAGACATGCGTCAAGCTTCGCCATCGCTTCCGTGACCCGGCCGCGGCTCTGGATCACTTTCGCATAGCGCAGCGTCACTCGCACCAGCGGCAGGAGCAGCGTATTGCGATGTGGATACTTGTCATGCAGCGCGGTCAGCGATTTCCATGCGCTCTGCATGAGTTCCTCAGCCGCGGCGTCCTCGCGCTGATTCCAGAGCACGAACCCGTGCTCACACTGGATCTGGGCTGCGAGATTTGCGGCAGTGGCATCACCGCGGGCAACTGCAGGTGCAGCTTCGAATGGCGTCAGCGCCTGCTGGAAGCTGGCAATCGCCGCCCGCGGATCGCGAGTGTTGAATTGCACCACGCCGAGCAGCATCGACGATTGCAGCCAACTGCACAAATACCCCGCGTTGTCCGGGTGCGCCTTCAGGAGCGGCTCGAGCAGCGTGAGTACCTTCTGGTAGTGGTTGATGGCAGCTGGCCCGTCGCGGCGACTCCAGGCGAGTTCGCCAAGTCGCTGCAACTGTATGGCCTGCCGAAGGCGAAAGTTCGGCTTCTCAGGCCAGCGCATCGCTGCGGCTTGAGCCATCGGCACGAGTGATTCGAGTTCCCGCTCGCTCTCGGCGAGAGAACCGGCCAGTGCCAGATGTTTCGCGTGCACTTCGCGCGAATGAATGGCATGATGTGCGAAATCGTCGCGGTCGGGGTGCTCGCGAGACAGTGCGGCATACTGCGTCATGGCCTGATTGATGGCGTCGCGCTCGCCGGGCAGATCACCCAGCGTGTTCAAGATGGCCGCGAGATTGAGCCAGGCTTCAGCCCGCTCGCTGCGGAAGGTGAGGCTTTCGCCCTGGATCTTCGTGAACTGCCGATAGAACTCGGCCTCGGCCCGCAGCATTTCCTTGCGGAAGGGTTCGAGTTCACCCTCGGCGATGCGGTCGTCGTCGCGGAGCTTCCGGAATTCGTCGAGTGTTCCGCGGGCGGCGAGGTAGCTGGCTTCGGCACGGCTGCGTTCAGTGCGGGCGAGCGCGGTCTGGGCCTCCGCTTCCACAGCGCGTTGGCGGGCTTCGCGGTCACTGGCCTCGGCATCCTTGCGGGCCGCTTCGGCGGCATCACGCTCGACCCGCAGAGCGGATGTGTAGCGAGTCCATTGCGTGAGGATCCCCGCGGCCGCGACGAGAAGCAGGCCCGCGAGCAGTGTGGGGACCGGGTTCCGACGCATCCACTTTGTGGCATGTTCGACGGTCCCGACGGGCCGAGCGAGAATCGCGCGGCCGCTTTGGAATCGCTCCAGATCCGCAGCCAGATCGGCTGCCGAGGCGTAGCGGTCTGCTGGTGATTTCCGCAGACACTTCAGGCAGATTGTCTCCAAGTCGCGCGGCACCGACGGCTGAAGCTGCCGCAGTGGCACCGGCTCGCGATCCCGCGTCAGGGCCAGCGTGTCCAACGGTGTGGCTCCGCGAAACGGCGGGCGACCCGTCAGGCATTCATAGAGCACGGTACCCAGGGCATACACATCCACCGCAGGGGTGACTTCGCCGAGCGTCTGCTCAGGTGCCATGTAGCCGGGCGTGCCGAGGAGAGCACCCGTCTCGGTGGGGCTGGTGGTGTCGTCCATCTGCTTGGCGAGGCCGAAGTCGTTGAGCTTGCCCACGCCACCGGTGGTGAGCAGGATGTTGCCGGGCTTGATGTCGCGGTGGATGATGCCGCGATCGTGGGCGGCTTGCAGAGCGATGGCGAGCCCTGCGACGAGTTTGGCCGCGGCGGGTGCGTCGATCGGGGCCTTGGCGAGGGCCTCGCCCAGGCTACCGCCGCTGATGTATTCGAGTGCGAGATAGGTTCGCCCCGCAGCTTCGCCGACGTCGAAGATCTGCACGATCCCCGGATGCTGAAACGCTGCGAGGGCCGCCGCTTCCCGGCGGAGCCGGTCGATCGCGGCCTGCGATTCCTCATGGCGGAGCATCTTGAGCGCGATCGTGCGTTTCAGGCGGCCATCCCACGCTTCATAGACCACGCCCATGCCGCCGCGACCGAGGAGGCGTCGCACTTCGTAGCCAGGTACGGCGGGCAGTCCTGATGCCGGGGGCAGGGCCGCAAACGCCAGCGTACTCGCGCCGATCTCCCGCTCGAAGAGCAACTGGATCGTGGTGGCATGCTCGGGAAACCGCGTGCTGTAGTCACCGCCCTCGAAGAGCGGATCGAGGTCGCGGCGGATCCGGAAATCGGCCAGCACAAGCTCCGGCAGGTGCGGACCGGTCAAGTCCGGGAATCGATCCACGTACTCCTCCAGCCGCACCGCGGCTCCCGAGCGAAGTCGATGCTCAGGCTCGGCATGGACAAGCTCGACGAGCAGGACTTCGCGAAGTGCGGGGTTGGCCGCGAGCACCTCGTCGATCACTGGCGTTGAGGTCCGCAGATTGCGTTCGAACTCGGCCACGACCGATTGCAAATGCTGCCAGTCGGCGGTCGCCAGTTCGGCAATGCTCGAATTCACGGCGGTCATGGCAGGTGCTCCGGGCGTCAGTCGATTCCGAGGGAGTCGTCGATCTGCTTGAGCTTGGCGCGAACGCGGTCGCGCACACGCCGCACGGTGCGTTCTCCGCAGTCGGCGAGCCGCCGCGTCTCATCGATTGTGTGCCCGGCGAGCAGCCATTCGATGATCTTGCGGTCCGCGTCGCCGAGCCCCGTCATAGCCAGGGCCAAGGTCTCCGCCAGAATCACCGCTTCCATTGGCGACGGCTGCGGATCGACTGGCTGAATCTCCGCGGTGCCATCCGGCGCTTGCGGGACTTCGCGGGCGATATCGCGACGCTGCTGCCGGAAATAACGAGCCCGGTTGACGGTCTTGCGGATGGTGATGACCGCCAGCAGGCTCCAGAGTTCGTCCCAGGACTGGATGCGGAATTCTCCGCGATCGTAGCGGGTGAAGAAGCTACCGAGAGCACTTTGCACGGCGCTTTCGGGCTCGGTTTTGAGCCGCAGCCCTGGCCCCAGCCGGTCCCGCGCCAGTGACACCAGACGTGGCAAATAGGCGTCGTGCAGAACTCGCGCGGCCGCAGGGTCGCGGGTCGTGAGCCCGCGGAGCAAGTCGTCCAGCGACAGTGGCAGCGCAATGCTCATGCTGCGCTATCCTAACGCCGGCATGGGCGGGAGCAACTGTCGCAGCACGTAAAAATTTGTGACCAGTTTTGCCCGGTTACTGCGATAAGCCCCGAGCAGAGAGCATTACGCTGACGTCGGTTGCTTCAAGCGGGTTGCTCCAGCAGGGAATACACTACGGCACTCACGATGGCGATGTGCAGCACTGTCAGACCCCAGAAAACAATCAGAAATGAGGCTTTCTGTGTTTTGTGTCTGAACTGTCGTTGACCCAGCAACGCACCCGGCCAACCGCCTAGGAACGCCAGCAGTTGCAGCGTCTGCTCCGACACTCGCCGACCGCCGTTGACAGCTCGCCGCTTGTCGAAACCGTAGACGGTGAAGGTGACGAAGCTCAAAGCGAGGACAGTCATCAAATAGGCGATGCCGGAATTCATGTTGAGATACTCACAATTACTGTCGCGTCGTACCTATGGCGAACTCTGGCGATGTGATGCTATACTGATCGACACGCCTCTGCTTTCCGGTAAGATTTCAGCTTGGCTTCCTCGACTGAGCCATTGCGTTCAGCCGTTTTATTAGAGTCATTCTTTCTCTTCCCTTGCCCAAGGCTCCTACCATGTCACGTCGCAAGCGATTCTCTCCGATCTTCGGTCCACTGGTGACGCTCGAAGATCGACTGACGCCGGCAGCGATGTCCGAGTTCGCCGGTCCGCTGCCATTGGGGGTCGCTGCCTCCGAAGTGATTGGCACCGCTGGCCCGCGGGACGATCGCGACGGTGTGGAGTTGTTCACTCGCACGGAGATCATGGCGGGGCTGACCGGTGACGCACCGCTCGCCACGCTGGCCGCGGATCGCGGTCTGTCGCACTATCTGGACATCGCCGGTAGTCGCGTGATCCTGACGCAGGACGGCGTGCATCTGGCCGAATTGAAGCTCCAGCCTGGCTTCGATCCCCGGCTGGCCATTGCCCAGGTGCGTCAACTGCCCTATGCCGCGTGGGCGGAACCGAACGTGATTTCGCAGTATGGCCCCGATCTCACGCCGAACGATCCGTCTTACACGAACAGCGGGCAGTATTTCCTCTCGCTGTCGCAGGCGAATCTGGCGTGGGACATCAACGCGGGCCAAGCAGAGATCGTGGTGGCGATCGCCGACGACGGCGTGGGCTACAACCACCCCGATCTTGTCGACAACATTTGGATCAACGCGGCCGAGAGCGATGGCGCACCGGGCGTGGACGACGACAACAACGGCTACGTGGACGACATCCGGGGTTGGGACGTCAACACCAACGATAACACCCCGCTCCCAGCCGGCAGCAATACGCACGGCACGCACGTGGCGGGCATCGTGGCCGCACGGACCAATAACGGCGTCGGTGTGGCTGGCACGGCGGGTGGCGATGGCACGGCGGGCAGTGGCGTCCGCATCATGCCGGTCCGATGGGCCGGGACGAATTCCTGGACCTCGTCGAGGGTCGCCGAATCGCTCGCCTACGCTGCCGACAACGGCGCGAAACTGTTCAACAGCAGCTACAACTTCGATGGATGGGCCGGCAACACCACAGTCAACAGTGGATTGAACTACGCGTACGGCAAGGATGTGCTCATGTTCTTCTCCGCCGGCAATGGCGGCGCGCTGGATCCGGCGCGGCGCGTCTTCACGCAGCAACTCTTCGTCGCCAATCTCAACAGCAGCGATGTCCGCTCCAGCAGCAGCAACTACGGCGATTACGTCGATGTCGCCGGCAGCGGTTCGAGCATCTACTCCACGACGACGAGCAGTAACGGCACCGGGGCCACTTATTCGACGCTCAGCGGCACGAGCATGTCCTCACCGCACGCGGCCGGTGTGGCGGCACTCATCTGGTCGCAGAATCCCACCTGGACCCGCGATCAGGTGGCAGCCCACTTGCTCGCCACCACCGACGACACCAACGTGCAGAACGTCGCCACACTCAACCTGAACGGCACCGGCCGCGTCAATGCCTATCGCGGTCTGACGGAAACGATTCCCGCCCCGCGCTTCGGCCGAACTGTGAACATCCCGCTCGACGGCAGCGCCGCCATCGCACCCAGCAGTTTCACGCTGTACGTTCCGATGCGTTTCGATCCCGCCAGCATCACCGGCAGCAATTTCGAACTCCGACGGGATGGCGCGGACAACATCTTCGATACGGCGGATGATCTGATCGTCCCGCTCGTCATCAACGCTGGTGCGGCGTATCAGATGGGCACGAACACACTCGTCTTCACCAGGAGCGGCGGAGGCACCTTCACGCCCGACGGCTACCGCCTGACGGCGCGCTCGGGCTCAACGCAACTCCGCGACCCGTTCGGCACCGCACTCGATGGCGATTCCGACGGTGTGGCCGGAGGCGACTTCGTCCGCACCTTCGACTGGCTCGCGGCCAATGTCAACTCCCTCAGCGGCTCGGCGTTCGTCGATTGGCGCGGCGACGGCACACGCGACAGCATCGACCCCGTCCTCACCGCCGAGCCCGTGACGGTCTTCCTCGATGACAACAACAACGCCGTCCGCGATACGGTCGAAAACACTTTCACCGTCACGGCGAATCAATCGATTCCCGCCGCCGGGCGAATCTTCGTGCCCCTCGATGTCAGCGGGCTGACTGCCCCGGCGAACGATGTCGATGTCCGTGTGAATATCACGCACCCCCGGCTGTCCGATCTCGATCTGTTCGTGATCGGACCCAACGGTCAGCGCGTCGCCCTGGCGACCGACGTGGGCGGCAGCGGCGACAACTTCGTCAACACGCGATTCAGCGACGAAGCCAGCACCGCCATCACCGCCGGCAGCGCCCCCTTCAACGGCACGTTCCGCCCCGAATCGTCGCTGACGGCATTCGACGGAGAAATCGCCAACGGCACCTGGCTGCTCGAAGTCGTGGACGACAACCCCGCCGCACAAACCGGGACCTTCCTCGTCTCGAACTGGTCGCTGATCGTCAGCACCGCCGAAGCCACCGCGACCACTGATGCTTCTGGACAATACACGTTCACGAATCTCGCCGCCGGCACCTACACCATTCGCACGCTCGCGGCACCGGCGGGATGGACCGCGACGGCACCCAGCCTCGCGTACACCCGTACCATCGCGAGTGGCGGCACGAGCACAAACAGCGACTTCGGCTTCGCGAAGAACGGCACGCTGTACGGCCTCGCGGTCAACGACATCAACGGCAACGGCACGTTCGACATCGGCGAAACGAGCCTGGCCGGTCGCACAGTGTTTGTCGACAGCAACGCGAACGGCGTGCTGGATAGCTCGGGCTCGATTACGCTCCCGTCCAGCAATGTGCCGGTAGCTATCACGGATAATACTACCGTCAGTTCCACACTCACGGTCAGCGGTATTTCCGGCGGGATTCTGGATCTCAATGTCGCCGTCACTCTCTCCCATACGTACATGGGCGAGGTCCGCGTCCGGCTGGTGGGCCCCGGCGGGCAGATCGTCACACTGATCAACAACCGCGGCGGCTCGGGCAACAACCTGACCGGTACCGTCTTCGACGACGAAGCCGCAACGTCGATCTCCACATCGTCGCCCCCTTTCACGGGGACCTTCCGGCCCGAGTCGCCGCTCTCCGTCTTTGACGGCCTCAGCGCCAATGGCGTCTGGACGCTCGAGGTGACCGACGCAGGCACCAACGACACGGGCTCACTCGCCTCGTGGAGTCTGACAATGAGCGCTGGCGAGTTGTCCGCCATCACTCCCGCCAATGGCACGTTTTCATTCGATTTGCCTGCGGGGCCCAACACGTTGACTCTGCTGCCGTTGCCCGGCTGGCGGCCGACCAATCCCGCCGACGGCAAGCTGGTCGTCAGCGTCGACACACTGCCCCTCACGGATCGCAATTTCCTCATCACGACCGACACCACGGCTCCTCAAGTGGCCAGCGTCGTTGTGAACAATGGCGACCCGCAACGATCGCGCGTCACCAGTATCGCGGTGAACTTCAACGAACGCATGAGCTTCCCCGCGGGTGTCGCGGCGGCCTTCGCGCTGACCGGTCCGCTTGGAGCGCAACCGTTCGCAGCCACGGTGGACGACAGCGGACTCGCGACACGCGTCACCCTCACGTTCCCGAACCAGTCGGATTGGGGCAGCCTGAGAGACGGCATCTACTCGCTCGAGTTCATCACAGCGAATGCCGAGGATTTGGCACAGAACTCCCTTGCAGCCACGGCTCCGGTGCAGGTCCGTCGACTCTTCGGCGACATTGATCTGAACGGCACCGTGGCCGCCGCCGACTTCGCCGCGTTCGGGTCCGTGTTCGGACTCAACGTCGTCGATTCGCCATTCGACTTCGATGCCAATGGCACGATCAACAGCGCGGATTTCGCCGCGTTCGGAGCCCGCTTCGGCATCACGCTGTGACCTTGAGTGGTGAGAATGCTTGGCAACGCATGGCCTTGCCATTACACTCACGCACATGCCGTATTGCGGGCGTCGATCAGTGCATTGATCGCCTCATCGGCCGGGCGGATTTCGAATGGGCCGTGCCTCACGCCGGGATGCTTGGACATGAGAGCGACGGCGTGCGCGAGATCGCGTGCCTCCAGCAGCAGGATGCCGCCAAGCTGTTCCTTCGTCTCCGCATAGGGCCCGTCCGTCACGATCACTTTGCCGTCGCGCATCCGCACGGTGGCAGCCTGGTTCGGCATCTGTAAAGCCTCGCCACCCAGAAAGTGCCCGCCACGACGCAGTTCGTCGTCGTAGGCGAAGCACTGCTCCATCATCGCCGTCATTTCCTGCGGACTGTGGTTCTGCATCGCGTTCAGGTCGGCGTAGCCGAGGCAGACAAACTTCATGGCCGGCTCCAGGTCAGGGGGTTGGGGATCAAAGTCATTGCATTGTCGAACGTCCACGCTGAAAATCGACTCCTCCGGCCCGATTTCCCGATTTTTTTCACGTTGCGGGTGTGACCTTTGCTCGCATTTCGCACACGTGGTGTGCTGACCCCGCGTCGTTGTGCCGAAAACTGAGTTGTAATTGCCGGGGTCGATTGCCAGAATGAGGCACATTCACCCGTCCGCGCTGGTGCCGCCCGGTGACCAGCTCACCCTCGATGGAGTCCGCGATGAACAGCATGACACGACGCGACGCAGCCAAGCTGGTCGCCACCGGACTGGCAGGAGTCGGTTTGAGCGGTTCTGCTCTCGCCGACGACGAAAAAAAGGCCCCGACGCTGAGCAAGCTGGCCATGCCGAAGGACTATGACCACAAGGAGGCCGCCAAAGCCCTCAAGGTCTGGCTGACGGACCGCGGCTTCGATTGCAAGCTGAACAAAGACGGGGAGAGCGTGCAGTACAAGCGCGGCGTGCTGCTCAACATCCACCCGCTCACGACCGACACGCTCGGACTGCTGTATTGCGTCGCGTATTACACGCCGGAGGAGGACTACAAGGACTCGGACGAATTGGACAAGTTGGCGACGCGCACCAACGCCGCACAGAAGATGCTGCGCGTCTTCATCTCCTCGGACCGCTACCTCGGTGTCAGCGGCTGCATGACCTTCCGCGAGGAGTTCACGGCCCAGGAGTTCGACGCATTTGTGGACTACATGGCAGTCGTCGTCCGCCGCTACGTGCTGTCCGACAAGGCCGTGAAGAAGTTGCTGAAGTAGCCGGCGTTGCCTCGCACCGTCAGCGGATCCAGCGGGGGTTGGCGGAGAGCCAGACTTGTGGCGTGCCGTCGCTGGTGGGGTTGGGGCCGCGGACGGCAGGGTTCAAGCTGCCTTGCAGCACCTGCACATCGAAGATCTCCTCCACGCCGCTCTGAAACTCCAACTGGGCGGCGAGTTGACCGGTGGTGAGGTCGATGATGCCGACGCCGCACTTCAAGTCGCTGCGGCGCTCGGCGATCGGCAGCCCGCCAAACACATTCGTCTCGCGGATCTTCGACAGACCGATGAACGCATACTTCCCGGCGAAGCACAGCCCCCGCGTGTAGCCGGGCAGATGCGCCACCGGTTCGGCCTTGCCCGCGACCGTATCGACCAGGCTCAGGCGGCCATGACCGCTATCGAG
>JBGSSZ010000140.1:0-8148 GCA_041736785.1 Limnoglobus sp. | reverse complement strand
GTCGATCACCTCGCGGCTCTGGACGAGTTGCTGCTTCCAGGTCGCGATCAGGCTCTTCTCATTGGTGGCTTCGTCAAACATTTCGATCCGGCCCGGTCCGTTGATCTGGACCTCGGAGAGTTTCTGGTCCTTGCTGCCGGGTGCGGGCTCGGTGCTGGCGAGCATCAGTTCCGAGGGTGCGGCACTCGACCCGGCGATGAGCACATTGCGACCGCGGACCGCCGAAAGTGGCGAACCCCGCAGCGTGGTGGTCGTCCGCCGTTTCGCGGCGTCGGTCTCGTAGACCACAGCCGTGCCCTGTGCCTGCAGGCCTTCACTGGCTGCGGCGATCAGCACATACGTGCCTGTGGCGTTCAGCTTGCGAAACCCCGGCCCTGTGGTCTGTGCGGTCTCCTGCTTGGTGACAACGGGACCATTAAATTCGATCTCCAGCTTCTGGCAGACGAGGTAGTCGCGACCCCCTGCCGGGAGATGCCGCGTCACCTCGACATTGTTCGGTAACAGCGGATTCGCCTGCGGGGCGACATCGAAGTAAGCCGTGTTGGCTGTGACATCCTGACGGAACGAGCCGAGCGTGCGGGCTCTCAAGAGTGTCTTTGTCTTCAACTGTTCCGCAGCGGTGAGGCCATCGTGCAACCCTCCGACCAGCGCAGTCTGCGCCACCGATGTCTCCGTGGCGGTCTTTTTAGGGGCCTTGGGTTCGCTGCCGGGGAAACCGCTTGCACCGTCGATCCAGAGGCTGAAGAGCACATTTTCGACGAGTACGAGTTCGCGCAATCCGCCGTAACCGCCTTCGCTCTTGCCGGTCTTCGCTTCCGCACGCTTCATGAAGAGCTTCATGCCCACGGCGGTCACCGTGGGAGGTGCGGTGCGGTGGCCAAGCACCATGTCACCGACGGTGCTGGCGAGCAATTCGTCATTGGTGACCGGCACGGTCGGCAATGCGGTGCCGTGCAGCGGCCGCGGCAGGTTGTCGCGATTGACGATCTCCACCGACGAGTTCGTCCACATGTGCGGCTGCGACGGGTTGTTCGCTTCCGGATGATCTGCGGTGCGATAGAAGAGCGGCCCCGGCGTCTTCATCACCAGAAAACGCCCGGTGTCCTCAAATTTCTGATTGTTGGTCAGCAGGATGCGGCTGTTTCGTGGATCAGTCACATGCGGATCGGGATTGGACCGCAACTCGATGCCGATCAGCTTCGCCTTGCCGGTGAGCATCTCGCGGTCGGAGGCGATGGGCTTGTCGAATTCGAGAATCGCCTCGTCGCTGTGCAGCGTGCTGATCTCCGGCACCGCACCAGGCACCTGCTCGTGCAGTGGCTTCGGCTTGGCGAAGATTGCGAGAGAGAACGGCGAGACCCGCACAAACTTCGTCGGCTCCGTGCCGATCTCAGGCATGCCCGCCGCAAAGACGATCCCCGACTCGCGGATCTCCAGTCGCGTGGGATACGCCGCACCCATCTCATGGCAGTTTTCGCCAAACGCCTGACGCAACCGCAACAGCGTCGGCGATTCCACCGTCGGCATCACCGGCAACGGGTTGGTGTCGGACTCCAGATATTTGGTCGGCAGGTTCGGCAAACCATCGATGCGACCGAGGAAGCGCGCATACGCGGCGTAGGCGGCTCCAAAGCCGAAGAGCGTGGCGATCAAGAGCAGAATTCGCCGCGGTGTCCACACCGTCACAACTCCTGTGTCTTCAGCCGACCGCGACGCGATACTTCGCAATCGCCGCGTCCCACGTCTCCGCACCTGTCATCAGCCACTCGATGGCTTCGCGCACCGCTCCGTGCCCGCCATGAGCCCGCGTGACGTGCGATGCCACCGCTTTCGCCTCCGGCACCGCATCGCCGACCGCCACACTCAATCCGCTGGCGAGCATCAGCGGTAGATCCATGAGGTCGTCGCCGATCACGCACACACGATCCGGCGTCGTCTTGGCCAAGCTCAGCGCTTCGAGGTAGGCTGCATCTTTCGGATGCTGCCCCTGCATCACGATGTCGATTCCAAGTTCCGCAGCCCGGACGATGACACCCTTGGCATTGCGGCCGGAAATAATCGCGACCTGCTTGCCCGTCGACTGCCAGAGCTTGATCCCCGAGCCATCGCGAACGTGGAACGATTTCAGTTGCTCTCCGGCTTCGCCGTAGAGCAGGCGGCCGTCGGTGAGCACACCGTCGACATCGAGGATCAGCAGGTCAATCGCTTTCGAACGCGCGGCCAAGTCCACTACTCTACGCTCCCGTCTGCGGGAAAAGCTTCAATGCGGGCCGCGGTGCACCATCATTTGCGGGGGGCACCAGGCCGATGAGGTCGGTAATGTCGAGCATGCCGATGGGGCAACCCTCCGCGTCGACCACCGGAAGCTCGGAGATCTTTTTGGATCGCATCAGTTCCACCGCTTCCACCAGTCGCACCGTTGGTGTCACGGTCAGCGGCGAGCGGATCATCACCTCGGAGATCGGCTTGTCAAAAAACGCGTCCTGGCGGGCCGCAAAGAGCCGTGCCAGATCGCTGTCGGTGAAAAGCCCCGCCAGTCGCTTCTGATCGTCGAGCAGCATCACCGCCCCGGTGCGACGGCCACTGTTCTGCACGCTGGCGAAAACATTTCTCACAGTGTCGTGCGCGGACGCCAGACGCAGATCCTCGCCGCGACGCATGACGGTTTCCACGGCCGCGAGCTTGCGACCCAGGCTGCCGGCCGGATGAAATCGTGCGAAGTCTTCCGGCCCGAACCGACGCTCCTCGCTCAACGAAAACGCAATCGCGTCGCCCAGGGCGAGCATAATCGTAGTGCTCGCACTCGGGGCCAGCGACAGCGGGCAGGCTTCCGTGATCGGTCCGTAAACGATGCTGATATCCGCAGCTTTGCCGACGGAGCTAGCACCATTTCCAGTGATGGCGATGAGGCTCGCTGTGAGGCTTTTGAGCGATGGCAGCAACCGCAGGAGTTCGTCGCTTTCGCCGCTGTGGGAGAGGAGCAGGGCGATATCGTCGGGCGAGACGGCTCCGAGGTCGCCGTGGACTGCCCGGGTGGCGTCGAGCATGAAGGATCGTGTGCCGGTGCTGTTCAGCGTTCCGACGATTTTCTGGCCGACGTCTGCCGATTTTCCGACGCCGATGACGACCACGCGACCGCGGCAGCGCAGCAACCCGGCAATGGCGAGATCGAAGGCACTCCCCAACCGCTCTGCGGCGATTTTGAGCGCGTCCGCTTCCGCGAGCACAATTCGACGTGCAAACGCGACGCGATCAAATGCGGGAACTGGAATCGCTGCAGCAGCGGACACGGCAAATCTCGGGGTGGTCTGTGCCGGACCATGCCGTATCAGCCGGGTTTTGACAATGCCAACCGGGGAACCACTTCCGCGGTGCTGCCATATAACAGGGCCATTCACAGACGCGAGATTGACATGCCGACTGTTGCCGAGCTTCTGGCGGGTTTTGCCGCCGTGGACACGACCGACGCCATCAAGGCGAAAGCCGCCGAGAATCTGCACCACTGGCTGACGCAGCCCGAGTTCAAAGCCTATCGCCCGCAACTGGAATGGATGCTCGCCACCACACAGTGGAAGCTGCTGCTCGACAGCTTCTACGAGGTGATGCCCTTCGGCACGGGCGGCCGCCGCGGTTCCGTCGGCATCGGGCCGAACCGCATGAACCTCTGGACGCTCGGCGCCAGCGTGCAGGGCCACTGCGAATACCTCAAACAACGATTTCCCGGCCACGGCGATCTGAACGTGGTCCTCGCCTTCGACGTGCGGCAGTTCGAGGATCAGCGGAAGGTCTACAACGCCGCGCTGCCGAACCCTGTGCTGCACCTCACCAGTCGCGAGTTCTGCCAATACGCGGCCGGCGTCTATGCGGCGAATGGCATCCGCTCGGCGATTCTGCCACCCGACAGCAAGAAGTTCGTCGCGACGCCAGAACTCTCGTTTACCATCCGCTATCTGAAAGCCAGCGGCGGCCTCAACATGACCGCCAGCCACAACCCGCCCGACGACAACGGCAGCAAGTTCTACGACGAACGCGGAGCCCAGCCCGTGCCGCCGGAAGATCAGATCATGAG
This sequence comes from Limnoglobus sp., assembly GCA_041736785.1. GTDB lineage: Bacteria > Planctomycetota > Planctomycetia > Gemmatales > Gemmataceae > JBGSSZ01. The sequence continues at coordinate 4,079 of JBGSSZ010000140.1, read as the reverse complement.
CGAGTTCGTCGACCGCGTCAAAGAGATTCGCACGCTGCCATGGACCGATGCTGTCAAGAACGGCAAGGTGCAGTTCTTGAGCGATGAACCGCATCGGGCGTACATCGAATTGTGCCGTAAGCAGAGCCTCGTGTCTCCGCCCCGCAGCGGGGAACTGCGCGTGATCTACACTCCGCTGCAAGGTGTCGGTGGCTTTAACGCGGGCGAGACGCTCACTGCGGCAGGGTACGCCTGGATCCCGGTGCCGGAGCAGAACGAGCCCAACGGCCAGTTCACGAATGTGACGAAGTCGCCGAACCCGGAAGTGCCGCAGTGCTTCGACCGCGCCGAGAAACTCGCGATCGAGCAGCAGGCCGACCTCATCATCGGCACCGATCCCGACTCCGATCGCCTGGGCGGCATGGCCTGCACCAGCACCGACGGCAAGGGCAGCTATCGCTATCTCACCGGCAACGAACTCGCTGCGCTGATCACGCACTTCAAGCTGGCCCGCCTCCAAAGTGCGGGCGATTTGCCGCCGTCGCCCATCGTCGTCACCACCGAGGTGACCACCGGCATGATCACCCGCATCGCCCGGCAATTCGGCGTGCAGGTGATCAACGACCTGCTCGTCGGCTTCAAATATCACGCCGACGTCATCTGGCACCTCGAGCATCAGGGCCAGTACGGCGAAGTCAAAGGTACCGCCGACGACATGGTGATCGCCACCGAGGAAAGCCACGGCGTCCTCGCCACACCGGCCCTCCGCGACAAGGATTCCGCCATCCCCTGTCTGCTGCTCGCCGAACTGGCACTCCATCAGAAGCGGCTCGGCAGCACCGTGGTGGAGTATCTCGAAGACCTCTACCGGCAGTTTGGCTACTACCGCAACGAAGTCATGAACATCGTCATGACCGGCCTCGAAGGCAAGCAGCAAATGGTGAAAATGCTCGACACGCTGCGAGCCAAGCCGCCACAGGAGATCGGTGGCTTGAAGGTGGCCAGCTTCGAAGACCTCCGCAACGAGGCAGGCCGCATGGGGTCGTTCAAAGGCGACACCGACAAAGCCGCCCGCAACTTCCTGATCTTCCGCCTTGCCGGGGCTGGCATCGAAGCGAAAGTCTGCCTGCGACCGAGCGGCACCGAGCCGAAAGCCAAGGCCTATATCGAAGTCTGCTCTGCTCCCGGTGCGACGCCCGAGCAGTGGAAAACGATCGACTTGCAAACGCAGAAGCTCGCCAGTGACTTCCTGGCCAAAGCCCTCGCGACCGTCGGCCAGACCCCTGCTGCCGGGGCGGATAAACTTTCCCGATAATCTGCGCAAGTTGGTCAGAGTATCGCGTTCGCGGCTAGCGAACCGAGGGCTCACACTCCCCGCCCGGTGGGAGATTATCATGTTGCGTGCAGTATTGTTGTTCGTTCTTCTGGCCGCGCCGGCAGACGCCGCGTGGATCGTCTACACCAACGACACGCATGCCACGGTAATCGTGCAGGACGTGGTCCTGGTGCGGGGCAAGCCCGTGGCCGGGAAGCCGGTCAAGCTCGCAGCCGGCGAGACACTGCGGCAGTTCCACGCCGGGCCGATCACCAAAACCGTGCAGATCCTCGAGCCGGGTCAAGCCGCGAACAAGCTGCTGAGCCAGAGCGATGTCAGTTTGCGCGACAAATCGCTGATCCTCTCGATCCGCACGGTCCGCGGTCAGGTCAAGCTCGTCGCCGCGCCTGTGAAAAAGTAACTCACCTTGCTCGGCTGCGTCGCATTCGGGATAATTGGCCGCATGCGACAATATCTCTTTCAAGTGCCGTTCAGCGACCAATTCTTCCCGCCCGATGGCTGGTGGCTGCCCGGCTACGGGGCCATGCTCCTGCTCGCGTTCGTCATCGTCGTCGGCTGGGGCTGCCGTCGCGGACTCAAAGTCGGCGTGCCCGCACCCAAGATGCAGGATATGGCCATGGTCCTCTTCGTCAGCGGCATCGTCGGCGCACGCATCCTCTACATGATCCAGTACCCCGACCAGTTCACCGACACGTCGATCCCCGGTCTGCTGCTCGGCTTCGTCTCTATCTGGAAAGGTGGCCTCGTCGTCTACGGCTCCGTGTTCGGCGGTTTCATCGGCTACCTCGTCTTCCGCCGCTACGTCCTCAAGCCGATGCACATCAACGGTTGGCAACTCGCCGACGTCGTTGCACCGCTGCTCGCCATCGGCATGGCAGTCGGTCGCATCGGCTGCTACCTGAACGGCTGCTGCTGGGGGCAGGTCGCCGTGGTCGAATGCCAACCGGTCCCGCTGGGTGCCGCGTTCGGGCAGTTTCCGCTGATCCCGGCGCACTGCCGCTCGCAGGTCTGCAGTCCCCCCGGCGACAAAGCCCGACTCCCCCAGTTGCACGGCTTGCAGACCAGCACCGGTTTCACCCTCGAGCCCGGCGAGTTCAGCGACCCGCGACAGATCCTGGTCGGCGAGGCTGGTTCCGATGCCGAAGCCGCGGGACTCAAGCCCGGCGACATCATCACTCAGGTCAACGGTCAACCCAACACGCTCATCGCCACCATCCGCGGCAGCAGCGAAGCCCTCAAGCAGGCAGCCGCGATCATCCCGAATGCCACGGTCGCCAACGACGTGATGCAAGCCTCGTTCGACACGCCCAAAGAGTTTCGCGAAGCCCGTGTCAAGCTCTCGACGCAGCCGCTCAGTTTCAGCGTCACGGACCGACTCGGAGAGATCATCCGCGACGCCCCGAAGGGCCTCACCAAACTCAATCTCAGTGTTGACCGCGGAGGCAATGCGCTCACCATCGCCTACACACCGCGGACGGTCACGTTCTTCCCCACGCAGATCTACGAAACGGTCAGCATGCTGCTGCTGACGTTCCTGCTCGTGAGTTTCCAACCCTTCCGCCGGCACGACGGACAGGTGATGGTGCTGCTGATGCTCGGCTACGCCGCCCACCGTTTCCTGAACGAAGCGATCCGCATCGAACCGACCTATGCACTCGGCCTGACGCTGTCGCAGTGGATCAGCGTGTTGATTTTCGTGTCGGGTTTGGCGCTGGAGGTGTTTCTGCGTAGAACGCAGCCGCGACTCAAACGAGGCTTGAACCCCCTCGGAGCCGCGGCGTGATAACATGTATTAAATCAAATGGTGCATCGCCATGAACTTGACACTGACTCCTGACATTCAGAGCTACATCGACAGTCAGCTTGCCTGTGGAGCTTACCGTGATCGCGACGAGCTTGTGATTGAGGCGATTCGGGCATTGCGCGCTCGTGAGGAGCGAACGGATCGCCGAGCCGCATTGATCGCGGACCTTGAACAAGGAGTGCAGTCGCTCGATCAGGGTCTCGGCCGAGAAACAAATGCTGAGAGTCTGTTCAACAAGACAATACGGTGATGAGTGCGGTGCAAACACTCTTGTCTTATTCCCAACTTGTTACCTGGCCATCATCCGGCACGCAGAGATTCCACCATGTCGGCTGGCTGATATTTTTCCCAAGAGTGCGCACGCTGCCATCGCCAACGCCACTCACCATGCCAGCTGAATGAAATGTGTTTGCGCGCCTCCAATCGGATAATGATTGCGGAACATTGAATTGCGGAACATCTTGGGAAAAAGCAGCAAAATGAGAACTTGTAACACCTGGACTTGAGATCCATTCATTTTCCGCGTTTGCATGCAAACCATTAGGCAAGGCATATCGCTCCGCAAGAAAAAGCGTGCTCGAGATGCCGTCGGGGATATTGTTTATACGATATTTCGGGCCAAATCCAGGGCCAACAACGGTAGCAAACATTTGAAAATTGGGTGCATAGCTACCATTACCGCGGCCGTGAATGCATTTAAAGCCCGGGCAAGTATGGTCAGAAGGACAGCCAAGCCCTGGCATTGTCTCAAAATGAAGCGCATTTGTGCGATCCAAACCGTCCAGCTCAATATACGGCAGAAGTGAAATGAACCACGATTCGTTCCTATTATTATTGTACAGGCTCTTCGCGTCCTATGGTGGGTGAATATGCCCCCATTTCGTCGATTTGTGCCGTGATTACCAGTCATTATTGACTTTTCACCGGCCTCTTTTTCGGCCATGATCACAGTATGGCTCC
>JBGSSZ010000112.1:0-4019 GCA_041736785.1 Limnoglobus sp. | reverse complement strand
CGGCGTCTGAAAGAAGGCGACCGCGTCGAACTGCTCAAAGCCCCGGCCCGGATCGCTCCCGGCAGCACCCCAGGCGAGATCGTCATTCGCCATCTCGACGAGCATCTGGTTGTCGTCGAAAAACCGAGCGGCGTCAGCAGCGTACGGCACCCGGCAGAGATCGAATGGACCGACGACCAACGCAAGCTCGACCCCACGCTGCAGGACCTCGCACAGTGGGCCGTGGCCAAGAAGTCGGGCAAGTCCGCGAAGCAGTTGCCGCCACTGCGGATCGTCCACCGACTCGACAAAGAGACGAGCGGCCTGGTGGTCTTCGCCCGCAGCGTGCTCGCCGAACGGCACCTCGGGCTACAGTTCCGCAAACACACGGTCATCCGCCGTTACCTTGCCATCGTGCCCGGCGTGATGATTGCGAAGACCATCACCAGCACGCTCATCCGCGATCGCGGCGACGGCCGTCGCGGCAGCACCCGGCAACCCGACGTCACGGGCAAAGTCGCGATTACACACATCGAGATCGAGGAACGGCTGCAGAACGCGACTCTGCTGAAGTGTCGTCTGGAGACCGGCCGCACACATCAGATCCGCATCCACCTCGCGGAGGCGGGCCATCCCGTCGCTGGCGAGCGGGTCTACACCAAGGACCGCAGTGGCACCGATCTGCCCAAGTTGGAGAAAGCTCCACGACTCGCACTGCATGCACTGGAATTGGGCTTTGAGCATCCAGTGACGAACGAGAGCTTACACTGGGCGATGCCGCTGCCGAAGGATCTGGCGAAGTTTGTGGCGAGCCTGAAGTGATCGGGCTCGCACGCTGATAGCAGATTACCGCCGCTCGTAGTTAACCCATTCCAGGCGTTCCATCAGCACCATCAGCCACGGCGATCGCCAGGGATTCCAGGCGGGATAAAACGCGCTCAACGTTGAAACGCCGAGCATCACGGCCATCAACACGCGTGCCCATTTCAGCTGGGCGAGCCGGTCGGCACCGGCGAGCGTGGCCAGTACAGCAAGCGGAATCAGCCAGAAGAACCAGCGCAGGCCGCTGGTCCCGCCGCCATAATTGTTGGTCCGCTGAATGAAGACGAAGAAGACAACCAGCACCAGAAAGAGCACGCCGGCCATCTGCACAAAGACCTCATAGGACAGCGTGTCGCTGGACTTCAGGCGCGCAATCGCGGCACGGAACGTCACGATGCAACCGAGCATACCGACGAGCCAGATCGGGGTCAGGCTAAACCAGCCGTGGTGACCCAGCAGGCAATGAAAGAGATAGACGAGGCGGGTCTCGCGGGCGTAGTCGATGCCGGGGATGTGATTCGTCGGAGTGGCAAACTGCAGCTTGGCCCAATGGCTACCAGGATAGTTGTACCACGGACTGCCAAACTCACCGTAGGCGGGGAGCCACTGTCCGATGGCGGCGTAGTTCGCGACGAAGAACGCTATCGTGGGAATCAGCATGCCCAGCATCATCCAGAACACACGGGCTTGCACGCGGATCATCGTCACGAGTAGCACGGCCCCGGCGAACGCCGCGGCTGGCAGGTCGAACGTCGCGGCGAACGCGGCAAAGAAGCCACTCACGAACAGTGCCAGCCCCGATGGCGCCGCCGCGCTCCGCAGCAGCGGATAGATGGCGAAGACCACACAGCACGCCGCGGGGGTGTGATTGTTCAGCGTATTTGAGAAGGTGATCAGGAATGTACCCAGCGCCGCGGTCGCGAATGCGATCAGCCGTCCGAAATCGGTCGTGCCGTGCAATTCGATCAGCTTTGCCAGCAGCACCAGGCTAATGAAGAACGGTAGCACGTTGACCGTCAGCAGCACGATCATGATCACGGGCCAGCGGTCGCGGACGATCTCCAGACCGAAGGCATTCTTGAGCACCCAGTACTCGCCGGCCACGAGCACCGCAAAGAGCGGCGGCTTGCTGGAAAAGTAGATGTGCGTGTCGGGCTGCAGCACTTTGTCGATGCTGCTCCAACCGTCTTCGAAGATGATGCCGCTGTCGGTGGCAGGGTCGTTGTAGTCGCTGCGGTGGCCGACTGCAAAGGTGCCATGATCCACAAGAGCTCGCACGGTCGCCCAGCGCGAACGGTCGTTCGACCCGAACATCGGCACCGGCTGGGGTCGCTGTTGCGGCCAGTCGCGTGTCGGTGCGTCGATGCGGTCCGCGTTGAAGCCGTCGGGCGTCGGCGATTCATAACGGCTCGGCTCGAAGACATTCTCGACGCCGACTACCTTCGCCGTGACGATGGCCGTCGCGACCAGAGTGAGGACAAGATAGATCGCGTGGCGGAGTTCAGCGGTGTGCATGCACTTGTCTTACGGTCACGATGGGATTTGTGAGCCGGTCGTCTCACTGATGCTGTAGGGATGCATCGGTTCGGCACAGCGTTCGACGATCAATTCCGCGATCAGCCCAGCGACGAGGAAGATCATTCCGCCGAGGATCCCGGCCAGCGAGAACATTGCAATCATCACCGACGTGAACGGCCCAATGGGGTTCATCAGGCCGATGAGAGCGAGCAGCCAGTTGGCGAAGAGCAGCCCGAGTCCCAGCACACCGAGGAGCCCCGGCACGAGGCCGACACTGCCGAGAAAGTGCTGCGGTCGCCCCTTGAAAGCAGTCAGGAACCGCACACTCAGGAGATCGAGTGCGCCTTTGACAAATCGCCGCACTCCATATTTGGATCGGCCGAACTTGCGGGCCCGGTGCGGGATGACGAGTTCACCGATGCGGTAGCCGCGAGCAGCGGCGAGCACCGGCACAAAGCGGTGCCGTTCACCATAGAGCCGGACTTCGTCGAGCACTTCCGCGCGATAGGCTTTGAAGCCGCAATTGTGATCGTGCAGTGGTGTGCCGCTCACGCCGCTGACGAGCGCGTTGAAGACTTTGCTTGGGAACACCTTGTGCCAGGGGTCGAAGCGGATCTTCTTCCAGCCGCTGACTACGTCGAGGCCGCTGTCAAGCGATTCGAGGAAGCGCGGGATTTCGCGCGGATCGTCCTGCAGATCGGCGTCGAGCGTGAAGACGATACTGCCGCGGGTCTCGAGGAAGCCGGCTGCGAGAGCCGCGGCTTTGCCAAAGTTGCGTCGAAAGCGGATACCGCGGAAGCGTGCGTCGCTTGCAGCCAGCTTCTGAATCTCGCGCCAGGAGGCATCGGTGCTGCCGTCGTCCACGAAGACCACTTCGATGCGTTTGCCGATGGCTCGGGTGCCTTCGAGAATCTCGGCGGTCAACGCGGAGAGGCTTTCCTCTTCATTGCAAACAGGGATCACCAGGCTCACAAGATCGGCGTCAGTGGGCGTCATGCCGCCTCCGTCGGTTTGCCAACCAGAGGCTGCCGGCCAGAATGACCTCGGCGACAGTCCAGGCGAGCCTCAGGACGAGCGCGACCACCATCGCCTCGGCCAGCGCGGCCGGACCAGTGAATCGCTTCGCCACAATAAACGCAAGCACCCATTCGCGAACTCCCAGACCGCTCGGTGCGACCAGTACCACGAACCCTGCCACGTACGACAGCGCCACCGCGGCGAGGTTGGCGAGGAAGATTTCCCCGTTCAGGGTGAAATCCTCGTTGCGAACCGCAGCAATGGCAAGCTGCAGCGACACCGCGAGCAGGCACCAGCCGACCGAATCCTGCAGCACTCCCTGCAGCAACAGCCGGAACGACGGCACGGGCAGTCGCGTGCGCTCGGGGCCGCCGCGGGATGCGATGATCTTTTGCGCTATTTTCATCAGCAGGGCAACCGCAATCGGCACGGCCCCGACGAGCGCAAAGAGTGTGACCGTGCCCATCTCCGGCGGCAGTGCCAGGCCCGCGGCAGGAAGTGCCGCCACGCCGAGGAGTGCCCCGGCTGCCATGCTGGTGAGCGTCTCGAAAATTCCCGTGACGCCCACTGCCCGTCGCGAGTGTTTACCGCGACCGAGCATCGCCACGCGGACAATGATCACCCAGGCTTTCCCCGGCACGTACTTGCCAAACTGACTGATGAAATAGGTGCTTACGGCTCGC
>JBGSSZ010000095.1:0-15078 GCA_041736785.1 Limnoglobus sp. | reverse complement strand
CCCCGCCACCGGGCCGGGCGGCCGCGTGACCAAGGATGACGTGCTGAATTTCGAGGGGCAAGGGGCAAGGGGCAAGGGGCAAGGAGAAACAGCTTTGTCGGCCCGGGCCCCTGACCCCATGCCACTATCCGCCACACGCAGCGAACTGCGGCAGCCGATGAGCATGATCCGCCGGCGGATCGCCGAGCGGTTGCTCGACTCGCAGAACAGCACCGCAACGCTGACTACCTTCAACGAAATCGACATGTCCGCAGCGATGGAACTGCGCACACGGTTCAACGAGAGATTCGAGAAGAAGCACGGCCTCAAGCTCGGCTTCATGAGCATCTTCGTCAAAGCGGCCATCGAGGCCCTCAAAGCGTTCCCGCTCGTCAACGCCCGCATCGACGGCAGCGATGTGGTCATGCAGAACTTCCACGACATCGGCGTGGCGGTCAGCACGGAGAAGGGCCTGATGGTGCCCGTGCTGCGGGATGCTGATGATCTGAGCTTCGCGGACATTGAGAGAACGATCGCCGACATCGCCCGACGAGCCCGTGACGGCAAGGTGAAGCCCGACGAAATGATGGGTGGTACCTTCACGATCACCAACGGCGGCATCTTCGGCAGCATGATGAGCACGCCGATCCTGAACCCGCCGCAGACTGCCATCCTCGGCATGCATGCCATCACCAAACGGCCCGTCGTCGTCGGCGATCAGATTGTGATCCGCCCGATGATGTATGTGGCGATGAGCTACGACCACCGCCTGCTCGACGGCCGCGAAGCAGTGCAGTTCCTAGTGCGTGTGAAAGAGTGTGTTGAAGGACCGGAGCGGATGCTGTTCGACGTTTAGGGTACACCTCCGCAACGAATTCTCCTGGAGTGGAAATGTCCGAAGTGTTTGATTTGGTCGTCATCGGTGCCGGGCCCGGTGGGTATGTGGCGGCGATCCGGGCCGCGCAGTTAGGGATGAAAGTCGCCATCGTCGAAAAACGCGACGGCAAAGCCCTCGGCGGCACCTGCCTGAACGTCGGCTGCATCCCCAGCAAGGCACTCCTCGACTCCAGCGAACTCTACGAAACCACGCTGCACAAGCTCAACCGCCACGGCATCCACGTCGCCAACGTCCACCTCGAACTCAGCGAACTCCTCAAACGCAAAGACGGCGTGGTCAAATCGCTGACTGACGGCATCGCCTTCCTGATGAAGAAAAACAAGATTGCCACGCACTACGGCACCGGCAAACTAACCAGCGGGACCACGGTCGACGTCAACGGCACCGCACTCGAAGCCAAACACATTCTCCTCGCCACCGGCAGTGAAGCGGTCGAGTTGCCGTTCTTGAAGTTCGATGGCTCCCGCATCGTCAGTTCCACCGAAGCCCTGAGCTTCGACAAAGTCCCCAAGCATCTGATCGTGGTCGGAGCCGGCTATATCGGCCTCGAACTCGGCAGCGTCTGGAAGCGGCTCGGTGCGAAAGTGACAGTGCTCGAGTTCCTGCCGCGGATTCTGCCCATCAGCGATGGCGAAGTCGCCGCCGCGATGCAGAAGATTCTCACCAAGCAGGGGATCGAATTCCACCTGCAGACCAAGGTCACCGGAGCCAGCGTCCAAGGCGGCACCGTCAGCGTGACTGCGGAGAAGGATGGCAAAGCGGTCACGTTCGATGGTGACCGCGTGCTGGTGGCCGTTGGTCGGCGGCCGCACACGGCGGGGCTCGGGCTCAAAGACGCTGGTGTGAAGTTCGACGAGAAGAGCGGCCGCGTGACGGTCGACAAGCAGTTCCGCACCAATGTGCCGACGGTCAGTGCGATCGGCGACCTCATCGACGGCCCGATGCTCGCGCACAAGGCCAGCGAGGAAGGCATCGCGTTCGCCGAGATGCTCGCCGGGAAGAAGACGCACCTGAACTACGACGCCATCCCGAGCGCAATCTACACCTGGCCCGAGGTGGCGAGCGTCGGTCTCAACGAGGAGCAAGTCAAGGAGAGCGGCAAGGAGTATCGCGTTGGTAAGTTTCCGTTTGCGGCCAGCGGTCGTGCCAAGGCAATGGACGAAGCGGATGGTTTCGTGAAAGTGATCACTGACAAAGCCACGGATCGCTTGCTGGGGTTGCATATCCTCGGGCCGCGGGCGTCGGACCTGATCGCCGAGGCAGTCGCGATCTATGAATACCACGGCAGCGGCGAAGACCTCGCCCGCATGGTCCACGGTCATCCGAGTCTGAGTGAGACCGTGGGCGAAGCCGCCCGAGCCGCCTGGCTCGGGATGGCACTCCACGCATAATCCAATGAAACTGAATGTCTCATGGCGGGCCGTGAGACGCTGCGAGTTGGCTCAATCAGGCTTTCGCGGCTTTGGCCCGCGGAGCCGGGGCTTTCCGCTTCGGTTCGCGTGGCTCTTTCACCGTCGCCACCTGGTTCTGGCTCTGCGTCAGGCTCGCCTCCGTCCACGACGGGCTCAGCCGCTTGATCTTGTAGAGAATCTTCTCACGGGCTTCCCCGCTGGCGGCGACGAGCTTCTTCTTCAGCTTCCGCATCTTGTCCTTGCGCATGTAGCGTCGGGACAATTCCATCTGCCGTTCGATCATCGCAGCCACTCCGAACCGTTGTCAATGGGGTAAGATTGTTCAGGATACGGCCACTCGCCGCGGTGACAAGCTACATGCGAAGATCGTTCTGGGCCCGTTGGGCGGCTTGGCCGATCTGTTCGCGCCAATCGATCGCGTCCGGTTGAAACGGAAAAGTGATCCCACGGCTACTGTTCACGATGGCGTGCGGGTATGCGGCCCGCACATCGGCGGCGGTCCCACCCTGAGCGCCGTAGCCCGGCACAAGAAACCACACGCCCGGCATCGCGGCCCGCAACTCCTTCAACTCGTCGGGATGCGTGGCCCCGACGACTGCACCGACATCGCCACGGCCATCGTTCCAGCGATTCACAGCGTCCGCGACATGGCGATAGAGCGGGCGGCCATCGCAGACCAGATTCTGAAACAGCCCGCCGCCGGGGTTGCTGGTGCGGACCAGCACGATCACGCCGCCGTTCGCTGCGCGGGCCCGGGTGATGAACGGCTCGACGGCGTCGGCACCGAGATACGGATTCACCGTAATCGCGTCGGCGTGCCAGACCTCGGGCGAAAACGCGGCCTCGGCATAGGCCGTCGCGGTGCTGGCGATGTCACCTCGCTTGGCGTCGAGAATCGTGACATAGCCCATCGCGCGGGCCTGCTGCTGGATCGTGCGAAGCACCGTCATGCCATCGGGGCCGGCCTGTTCGAAGAACGCCGCCTGCGGTTTGACGACGCCCGCATACGGCCGCACGATCTCCAGCACCGCGAGGCAGAACTCTTCATACGCGGCTGCTGAGGAGCGGTGGCGACTGCGGATCGCACTGGGAATATTGTCGAGGCGCGGGTCGAGCCCTACACACAGCGGGCCGTGCTTTCGCACAGCGTCGGAGAGTCGCTCGGTGAACGTCATAGTTCGAGGAACCGCTGCAGGAAGGGTTTGAGCACGCTTTCAGGATAGAGAATCCAGGCATAATCGCGGCGGGTGAGCACGCTGTTCGCCGCAAGACGCTGTTCAAGCACTGCCCGACGATCGCAGTTGCTCTCGCGAAGATGTTCAATCTGCGGCTGCAGTCGTGTGCTCAAATCGCGGAAAGCCCGATAGCGGGCACGGCGTTCCCGGCGTGTGGTCTGCGGCATCGCGATGATCTCCCGATGCTCCGCATGCTCGGCACGTTCCAAATACTTGTACGGATTCCAACGCAAGTCCCGCGTGACTCGCTGTGCCTGATGCAGTGCGTCCGGATCGTAGTGCGGCTGCTCCAGCGGCAGGTGCAGAGTCGCCGTGAGAATCTGATATGCAGGCGGCTCGATGTCGAAGAAACCGCGGATGATGTCGTCGGTCACGCGGTCGTAGATCCCGCCGCCGAGGCCATGAATGAAGTAGTCGCCGAGCACGAGGCGGGCAAAGAGAGTGAGCGTCAATGCCCTCGGTCGGGTTTGCTCCGGGTGCGTGATCTCAAATGTCCGCGCGCGGCCTACGGCTGTCATTGTCCAGAACGGCAACTCGCCCGCGGTCAGGTCCGGAGCCGGGTGGTTGCGGCTCCGCACGCGGTGTGCTGCACGATACTCCGCTAGAGCGGTGTTATAGCAGTCGCGAAACTGTTCCCCATTGTCTGCGATGTGGCGCGCGAACCGCTGGAAACTCTCAAGACCAGCGAGGCGGCTGACAGGGAGATCGACGATGTCACAGCCCCAGGCTCGTTCGAGCGTCCTTCGGAGACAGGTGATCCATTCGGCAATCCTCGTGATTCTTGCAGGTCGTGCCGAGTCTTCGAGGCACGACACTTTCACCACAGCATCATGTGGTGCCTCTCGGCACGACCGACCCAGCAAGGTCACCCCCACCGGATCGCACGGCCACGAAGCCGTCGCCGTCGCCAGACGCGAGCCGAAGCTGGCCAGTCGTTCGTGATTGGCCACGTCACGCAGTTCGTGCGGCATCTCGCCGGTCGAGTCGTCGTAGGCCAGCGTCGACAACGTCACTTCAGTCGGGTCGTCCATCGGCCATGTCGGCAGGCGGGTGACCGTCGACTTGACCGTGTCGGTGTCCACGATCAGGTTCAGGGCCATGCCGCCCGTTTTGCGGGCAAGACCGCAGGCCGCGAAGTTCTTCACCCAGACACCAGGATGGAAGAATTCCGGTTGATGACCCGTGGCAATGATTGGGCCGTCAGGTAACCCAAGCTCGCTGCGAGCCCTGCGGCGGAGTTCCTGGAGCGGGATACCGTGGATGAGGACAGGCGAGGAATCGAGCCGGTGGCGATTTGCGTCGACGAGATTGGGAACAGCAGCGAAATCGGGCACTGCGAGATGCTCGCCGTTCACAGTCGGCGCCTTCACTGCCCCGCTCACGAACAATCGACGCCGCAGCACTCGGCGGCATCCACAGCACACGCGGCGTTGTCGATCACCTGACGATAGTGAACGAGTCGCTCCGCGGGATCATTGAGCACGCCGCCGAACGCCCGGCTGGGATCGAGGTAGACGCGCGGCACTCCGATCTCCTTGATCCGCAGCCCGAGCTTCGCTGCCTGCACCCAAAGCTCGAGCGGCATCCCCCAGCCGCGCTCGGTGATGCGAAGCCGTTGCAGAGCCTCGCGGCGGTAGGCTTTGAAGCCGCAGAATGCGTCGGTCAGATTCAGTCCGAAGCGATCGTTGAGTTCGGCGCTGATGGTGGCATTGATGAATCGCCGGTCGGTCGGGGCCATGGAGTTCTGATGAAATTCGCGGAAGTAGCGGCTGCCGCTGACGATGTCGGCGTCGTGGATCTGCTCGAGGAGCACGGGCAGGCGGTCGGGCTGGTGCTGACCGTCGCAGTCCATGGTGACGAGCACATCGTAGCCGCGGGCGACGGCGAAATCGAAGGCGCTCGTGAGCGCTGCACCGTAGCCGCGATTCCGCCCGTGTGCGATGAGATGAATGTCTGGAGTCTGGGCAAGGATCGCAGAGGTGCCGTCGGTGGAGCCGTCGTCGACGACGAGGATCTGCTTGCTGTAACGGCGGACTTCCGCGAGCACCTGGCTCACGTGGGCCGCTTCGTTGTAGACCGGGATCGCAGTCAGCCACGTCATCGAGTCACTCCGGACCGTGGGGAATCATACCGCATTCTAGGTGCCGTGCTTTCAGGACAACCACAATTGGCATGGACTCGTCCGCGGCGGTCGCTGTAGGCTTCGCGGAATGGGAGGTTAGAGTATGTCCAGTCTCAAACGGATTCTGTTCACAGCGATGATTGTGGGAGTCGCTGCGACTGCCTACTTCGCCGGCACCCGCACGGCCGTGCCCGCGAACAGCAAACCTCAGACACCAGGCTCGCTGATCGCGGAGCCAGCGGAAATCACTCTGGAAAATCCCACCGGGGTGCTGTTGGGCGAAATCAGGGTGCCTGACTCCCTGCTGCAACAGCCTCTGGGGGAGAGCCCTGCCAAACTGATCGTGCCCGAGCTCAAAAAGTGAAGGTCGATTTGTTACCCGGCTGCGTCAGCGACGAAAGCAGATGGAATGCACTCACCCATCGCAGATCTTGTGCTACTTGACGTCCAGGTCGTGGGTATCGACAGGCTTGTCGAGTGTGAACGTCAGCTCGCTGGTAAATGGATCGTTGTACTTGGCCGGCACCTGCGGCCCGGCATCAATCACAATGTTGGACTGCGCCGCCCGCATCTGCTCTGCAGTCAGTTCCTGACCGGGTTGGGCCGCGGCCATGGCACCGACGCGGGCCTTCACAGAGCCGCTGTCACCCGGTAGGATCGGCGGATTGGTGACCAGCGAAATCTGCAACACTCCGAACGGGACGCCAGTGGCTTCGTAAGTGCCGTCGGCCTTGATTTCGGTTGTCACGGTCACACCGTCCAGTGTGGCCTGCTTGAATGTGATGATGCCACCTTTGACGGGTTTGCCCGCGACCGACACCTTGCCGGTGATCGTGCCGGATTGCGGAGCCGATGAACAACCCGACGCGGCAGCAGTGATGGCGATGACCACACACATTCGACGGAGCATCCGAATCCTCACCCTGAGAAAATGAAACGTCGCAGCAGAACTGCGACGTTTTGGACTTCTGACACTATTCGAGGTTGAACGATTCGCCACCCGAGCGGGTGATGAGAGCTTCGATCATCGTGGTGGAAGGCGGCGTGGTCTGAACGATGGTCCTCATCCCGGTGTAGCGGTGGAATCGGACTCCACCGTCGCCGTAGACCGCAAGGAAGCCACCGACGTGCGGGCTGCTTGCGGAGTTGTAGTAGCAGCCGTTGTCGAGATCGAATGGGATCGGGTACGAAGGGAAAATACAGTTCGCACCGCTGGTGCCGCGGGGGTGTGGCGACTGATACTGACGGGCCTGACCGTAGGAGGAATTCAGCATTCGACCGCCGGCTCGGGTGTCCTTGATGGTTTCAAAGTCCCACCAACCCCAATAGGGATCGGGTTCGCTGGTCGGCGGGCGTTCGGCCATGAGCCAGGTATTGCTGGCACCATCCTTGATACTCTGCCAGGTGATCGGGCCGAGTTTGCGACCGGGTTGGGCCTGAACGTTCCAGCCGAGGTCATCGTTGGGTGCCTGCTTGCCGAAGGCGTAGTACCAGGAGAGCCCCCAGCCACCGAAGCCGGTTGAGCCGCCATAGGTCTTGAAGTTGCGGGGGTCCGATGGGCAACTCAGCATGACCAAGCGCTTCCCGGCGAAGTTGGACCAGGTGCCGTTGGCGAGCATCTTCTGCTTGTCGACGGGCGTCTCGAAGTAAGGGAAGATCTTGTAGAGCCAGGCGTATTCGTTGGCGACGTTGCCGGAAGCCCCACCGGTGGGGCTGTTCCAGTTCGGCAGGTAGTTGTTGGCGTTCTGGTAGCCGTGGATCGCCAGGCCGATCTGTTTGAGGTTGTTGGTGCATTTGGTGCGGGACGCCGCCTCGCGGACTTTCTGCACAGCCGGGAGAAGCAGCCCGATCAGGATGGCGATAATCGCGATCACGACCAGAAGCTCGATCAGCGTGAACGCTGCACGGGGCTTCACTTTTCTGAACACATCTGTCATCATCAGTCTCCTCGAATGAAGGGAGTGCCGCGGTGTAATGAGTGTGGGCTCCGCGGTGAAGAACTCCCGGAAACCGGCTCGGCGAGAAAACGATTCGCCGGACACGGACGAAACTGCAGACAAAAACTCACTCGCTATTCATCGACTTTTCATATCTGTGTAATCTATGCCACCGCTGGGCCCGTACAAGGATAATATCGCGGGATTGCCGTTTTTTCGCCGGTTCCAGTCAGGCCGACGGGTTGCAGAGTCGGGTGACATGTCGTAGCAGATCGCGGACGGAGAAGACTCCGGTTGGGACACCGTCCTCCACGACAGGCATGTGGCGGTAGCCGCCAATGCTCATTTTCTGCAGAGCGAAGGCGAGCGTGTCACTGCCGGCGACCGACTCCGGTTGCGGAGTCATGAACCGCTCGACCGGCAACCGCTCGAACTCCGCCTCGCCCGCGATCTTCTCCAGAAAATCCCGCTCGGTCAGGATGCCGACGAGCTGCGTGTCGGCCGTCACGAGCACAGCCCCCACACCACGATCGAGCATCCGGGCGAGGGCGTCGCCGAGCGTCGCCGAGCGGGGAATCGTGACCGGCGAACGCGGGCTCAGCACCTGTACCGAGTCGTTCATCAGGCTGGCGTCGATCTTGTCCTGCGGCACCGGTTGATCCACGCTTGCCAGATCGAAGAGACACTTGGCGCAGTGATCGGTTCCGGGCAGATTCAGGTGATAGCAACTCGGGCAGTGCATGTCAGTGGGCTCCGGTCAGTCCAATGCGATATCTTTCTTCGTATCGCCCGACACCTCGACTGTCAGGCCCGAACGATCGGGATCGGCATAGGAATCGGGGATTGGAAACCACTTGGCAGCGTCGCCCGTGGGCACAGCGGGAGCGGTCGCACCCGGCGGTGGATTGCGTCCACCCGGTTCAGCGGCACGGGCGGCGAGATCACGTGGATCGAGGCTCGCTACTGAAATCTTCAGCTTGCCACCCGGGCACTGCTCGATGCGGTACGTGCCGTCGGGCTGGATCACTTCAGACGCGAAAAAACCCTTGTCGTTGACCACAGACACAGTGCCCATGGCGAGTGGCTTCTGCTTGTAGGTGACCGTGCCGCTGAGTGTGCCACCACCGTCCCCGCAGCCGAGCGGCAGCAGGGCACAGAGGATGAAGAACCATGTGGTGCGGATCACGGTACCCCCTGGAAGCTCTCGCCTTTGTTGCGCGTGGCCATGGGGATCATCACCGGGCGTGCTGAATAGGGAATAAACCGGACAGCACCATCACCCAGGATGAAGTTTGCACCACGGATGTGGTAGCTCCAGAATGTGTCATAGTTGCAGACCGAAGCGGGTTTGATCGGAGTGCGGTAGAACGCCGGGACGGGGCAAGTGCCTGTCGTCGGCGAGGAGCCGAAGTGTGAGGTGGAAGCGGCGACGCCGTAAACCACATCGTCGTTCCAATAGGTGCCGATGTTTTCGTTGACGGTGGTGTACCACCAACCCCAGTCACCCGCACCCCAGAATCCGTCTTTCTGCGAGGCGGGGTGCTCGCCGATCATCAGCGTGTTGGAGAGTCCGTCTTTGACTTGGACTGCGCTGACACGAGATCGCCAGTAGATCATGCCTTCTGCAGCAATGTCACCAGTGGCCACGCTGCCGCGGGAGCGGTCGATACCGCGAATGCCGTGGTAGCTGGTCGTGACGCGATACTGTCCAAAGGTCACACCGATGGCTGGATCGGTAGGGCAACCGTACATGCTAAGCTTTCGACCGGGCAGGAAGTTAATCGCTGAGCTTGACGGATGCAGTTTCTCGTAGAAGCTCTGCTGCTCGATGAAGGGAAGCAGGTGGATATGCCAGCTCCCGAACCGCTGCGGATGGGGGTTGGTCGTGGTGTTCGTGCCGGGGCGCTCGGACGGGTTGCCGATGCCGGGCGTGAAGAAGCCGTACACGTTGTGGAAGTTGTGTTCCGCTGTCGCGATCTGCTTCAGGTTGTTGGCACACTTGGTTTTGGCCGCGGCTTCGCGGACCTTCTGCACGGCTGGCAGCAGCAAGCCGATCAGGATGGCAATGATGGCGATCACCACGAGCAATTCGATCAGGGTGAATGCCGACCGACGACGAAATTGAACCATGATTCAACCTCTCGGAATGAAACGGGCGCGGCAGTGCCGCAAATGGAAGCCAAAAGAGAGTAGCAAGGCAAGTTACAAACGCGTGAAAGAAGACCGCGTTAAATGCAGAATAGCCTTTTACGCACGATGTGTAAACAGAAAATGAGCGTCTGATGAAAAATTTCAGGTGAGGAGGTCGCGCACACCGATGCTGGCCACCGTCTGACCGCGGAGGACGACCGGCACCAGCTCACCGAGTTGATACGTTGTCTGAGCCACCGGTGCCGACCATTTTCCCACCTCCCGATTCATGCTATCAGCCCGTCACGGTCCAGGTGTCTTCGGCTTTGAACAGGTCGGCGACGGTGCCGCGGCCTTTCTTCTCGATCACTCCGGCGATCTGACCGTCGAGCATCTCCTCGTAGGTGGGCTTGCGGATGTTCCGCAGGACGCCCACCACTTCGGGGAACTGCGGCGTGTACATGCGGCTGAGCAGGTACGCCAGCGTCGGCTCCTCCGCGGCCTCGTCGTGCGTCAGCAGGTCGTCGATCTGGCAGTCCTTGCCGATCTCCACGACTTCGGGCTTCATGCCATTGAGGCGGATGCCCTTGTTGCGGTCCTTGCCGAAGATCAGCGGCTTGCCATGCTCGAGATAGAGCAGGTTGTCGGCCTTCACGCTCTTATCGGTGGCGTATTCAAAGACCATGTCGTTGAAGATTTTGCAGTTCTGGTAGATCTCGACGAATGCCGTGCCTTTGTGCTCCGCGGCTCGTTTCAGAGTGGCGACGAGATGCTGCACATCGACGTCCACCGTGCGGGCGACGAAGGTGGCCTCCGCCGACAGTGCGGTAGTCAGAGGTCGCAGCGGGGTCTCGAAGCTGCCCTGCGGGCTGGTCTTGGTTTTGGTGCCGAGCCGGCTGGCGGGGGAGTACTGGCCCTTGGTGAGCCCGTAGATTTCGTTGTTGAAGAGGAGGATCTTGATGTCGACGTTGCGTCGGAGGCAGTGGATGAGGTGGTTGCCGCCGATGCTGAGTCCGTCGCCGTCGCCGGTGACCATCCAGACCTGGAGTTCGGGGTTGGCGAGCCGGAGGCCGGTGGCGAATGTGGGAGCCCGGCCGTGGATGGTGTGAAAGCCGTAGGTGTTCATGTAGTAGGGGAAGCGGCTGGAGCAGCCGATCCCGCTGACGAAGACCATTTTTTCTTTGGGAACGCCAACGGTGGCGAGGGCTTTCTTCATCTGGGCGAGGATGGAGTAGTCCCCGCAACCGGGGCACCAGCGGACCTCTTGGTCGGTGGTCAGATCTTTCGCGGAGAGGGTGGGAAGCGTCGTGGTCGCCATTTCGCGTGTCCTTGATACTGTTGGTTTAACGAGCCCGGAGCGTAAGCGACGGGTTGTAGCTGCAGACCCGTGCTTACGCTCCGGGCTCGTGAGGATCAGATTTCATTTTCGATCGCCGCCTCGATCTCGCTGACCAGGAACGGTCGCCCTTGCACCTTGCTGAGGCTCTTCGCGGGCACGAGGTACTTCGCTCGCAATAGCCAGCACAACTGGCCGCTGTTCAGTTCGGGAACGAGAATCTTCTTGTAATTCTTGAGCAGGGATTCTGTGTTCTTCGGCATCGGGTTCAGATGTCGCAAGTGAGCCCGGGCCACTTTCAAACCCCGTTTCTGGCAGCGTTCGACCGCGGTGGTGATCGAGCCGTAGGTGCCGCCCCAGCCGATCACCAGAAGCTCTGCATCTTCCGGGCCGAACGCTTCCAGATCGGGAATCGTCAGCGCGATATTCTCGATCTTCTGGGCTCGCGTGTCGATCATGTGCTGGTGGTTGGCCGGTTCGTAGTTCACGTTGCCGGTGACATCCTGCTTTTCGATACCGCCAATGCGGTGCTCCAAGCCCGGCGTGCCCGGCACAGCCCACGGTCGCACCAACAGATCGTCGCGCTTGTAGGGCAGGAACTTGCCTCCGGCACCGTCGCCGTTTTCGTGCACGGCACCGTTCACGCCATCGCTGTTCGGCTTGGTGGGATGACTCACCACATGCTTTGGTAACTCTTCGAGGTCAGGGATTTTCCAGGGCTCCGAGCCGTTGGCAAGGTAACCATCGCTGAGCAGATACACAGGGCACATGAACCGTGTAGCGATTCGCACCGCTTCCATAGCGATGTCGAAGCAGTCGACCGGGCTCTGCGGCGCAATGATCGCCGCGGGGCATTCACCGTTGCGGCTGAACATCGCCTGTAGCAAGTCGGCCTGTTCGGTCTTGGTGGGCAACCCAGTGCTGGGCCCGCCGCGCTGCACATCGACAATGACGAGCGGCAGTTCGGTCATCACAGCGAGGCCAATCGCTTCGGCTTTGAGGCAGATGCCCGGGCCGCTGGTGCCGGTGCAGCCCATCGCGCCACCGAATGATGCGCCGATCGCCACGCCCACAGCCGCGATCTCATCCTCGGCCTGGAAGGTCTTCACGCCATAGCGGCGCATCTCGGCGAGTTGTTCGAGAATGCTGCTGGCGGGTGTGATCGGATAACCGGCGTACACGAGTTGCTTCTCGGCCAATTGTGTCGCGGCGACCAAGCCGATCGCCAGTGCCTCATTGCCGGTGATCTTGCGGTATGTGCCCGGTGCGATCGCGGCCTTCGCCACCTTGTACTGCACCGGCAGCACTTCGACCGTCTCGCCGTAGTTGTAGCCGGCTTTCAGGGCCCGCGTGTTGGCATCGACATACTGCGGGTTCTTGCCGAATTTATCGCGGATCCATTTCAACGTCGGCTCGAGGCTCCGCTCGTACATCCAGTAGACCAAGCCCAGTGCGAAGAAGTTCTTGCAGCGGTCCGCCTCGCGCGGCGAGAGCTTGCACTCCGTGACGGCTTCGATGGTCAGCTTCGTCACCGGCACGCGGACCAGACGATACCCTTTCAAGCTGCCGTCTTCGAGAGGGCTGACCGGGTAGTTGCTCTTTTTGAGGTCCGACACGCCGAAGGCATCGGTGTTGACGACTAGTGTGCCGCCTTTGACCAGGTCCTTGAGATTGGTCTTGAGCGCAGCGGGGTTCATGACCACCAGCACGTCGAGCACGTCGCCGGGGGTGTGGATGGTGTGATTGGAGAAGTGGACCTGAAAGCCGCTGACTCCCGCGAGCGTCCCGGCAGGTGCGCGGATCTCGGCGGGGAAGTCCGGGAAGGTCGCAATGTCGTTCCCGGCCAGGGCACTGGTGTTGGTGAACTGCGTCCCGGCAAGCTGCATCCCGTCGCCGGAGTCACCGGCGAAGCGGATCGTGACGGATTCGACTTCTTCGATTGGCTTGGTGGTTTTCTCAGGGGTAGCAACCGCACTCATCTTCGTTTCTCCTTCTATGAGCATTATACGAACTCGCGACTCTCCGCAGAGGCGACCGCGAGGGCTCATTGCATCGCCGCACGACTGCGGTACAATCTCATCCACCTCACGAGCGCTGACATGCCCATCATCGTGCAATGCCCCGGTTGTTCCAGCAGGCTGAACGTACCCGACTCCGCAGCCGGCAAGCGCGTCAAGTGCCCCAAGTGCGCGCAGACGTTGCTCGTGCCCGCGGATGACTTCGAGGTGGTCGACGACGACTTCGAAGTCGTGGATGACGAGGATGATTTCGAGGTGGTCGATGTCACCACACCGACTCGTCCCAACCGCAAGCTGTCGGGTGCGACGCGCAAGCCGGTGAAGCGGCGTGTGGTCGAAGACGATGAGGACGATGACGACGACGATTACGAAGAGGAGCGGCCGCGTCGGAAAGGAAAGAAGAAGCCGCCGCCGAAGTCCAAGCTGCCGCTGGTCATCGCTGCCGGAGCGATCCTGATGTTGCTCCTCGTCGTGGGCGGTTTTCTGATGTTCGGCGGCGGTGGCGTTAAATGGACGAAGTTTGAAACGCCCGATGGCGCGCTGGCGGTGCAGTTCCCCGGTGGTGCACCCACCGAGGGGGACTTTGCCGACATGATGAGAACGGGCGATGAGACGTTCGAAGAAATGGAAAAGTCGAAAGCCGCGATTACCGCCATGCAGCAGTTTGGCATTTCTGCAAGTGCATGGCAGTACACCGGGCCCAAGCGAAGGTACGTGCTGGGTGTGATGACCGTGCCGGAGGCGGCAGCGGCTGTAATGAAGCCGGATGTTGTGATGAATGGTTTTGAAAAATCGTTCACAGCCGACAAAGGCAAGATCAAGGTGTTCTTCGAACAAAGCGTGACCGTGGCAGGGCAGTCAGGGAAGCAATTTGGCGTGGGCAAGCCCGATGCCGCCAAAGCCACGCAAGTCGTCACAGTTTTCGTCCATGCCGGCAGGGTGGTGTTCCTCGTGGTCGATCGCGATGAGTTCAGCGAAGACGACGCGATCGTGAAGGCGTTTCTGGACAAAGTGGAGGCGAAAGCAGTGACCGCTGCACCCGCTGGCCGTGGTCGCTGAATTGCTCAGACCGGGAGTTCGACGCGGAACTCGCTGCCCTGCCCGGGGCGGCTCTCGACGGAGATCGTGCCGCCCAGGCGGTCGACGCATTCCTTGACGATCGCCAACCCGAGCCCGGCGTGAATGCCAGTTGCGGTGCGGGATGGGTCGGCCCGGAAAAAGCGATCGAAAATGCGGTGCTTCACGTCGTCACTCATGCCGATGCCCGTGTCTTTGACCGCCAGCACCGCGGTCGGGCCACCGTTGCTGACCACGATGTCCACACGACCGCCGGGGCGGTTGTACTCGACGGCGTTGTGAAGCAGATTCAGCATCACCTCGCGAAGCTTGTCGGCATCCGTCTTCACCGTCACGGGGTGCGGTGCATCCACGGTGACGGTCAGTCCGTGCGATTCCGCCAGCGGTCGGATCACCGTCGCACAACCCTGCACCAGTTCGACCGCGTCGACATCGCTGGTGCTCGTCACCGCGGGCGTGGCATCGAGCGACGCCAGCGTCATCACACGCTCCACCAGCCCCTGAAGCTGCTTGGTGATCGCCCGGCATTCGACGATGGTCTGACGATATTGTTCGCTCTCGCGTGGCTTCCGCAGCGACACGTCGAGCGTGGCGAGCAGGGCGGCCACGGGTGTGCGAAGTTCGTGCGAGATGTCCGCCACGGCCTGCTTGTCGTGCTCAAACGCCCGCCGCAGCAGTGCCAGCGTGTCGGTCAAACGATGGTGGATCGGCAACAGTTCTTCGGAGAGTTCACGCGGCTCCACCGCCAGCCGGAAGTCTTTCTCCGAGACCTTCCCAACCGCTTCAGAGAGAGTGTCGAGCGGCTTGAGACCGCGACGCACGAGGAGCAGACCGCCGAAGATGAGCACGGCGAACGTGACCGCACCCACCACGCCGAGCCACGCCCGCAATCCGCGACGGTCGCGCTCGGTGCGTCGCAGTTCCTCCGCGATCC
>JBGSSZ010000081.1:0-12667 GCA_041736785.1 Limnoglobus sp. | reverse complement strand
GCCGACGCCGATCCGAAGTGAAATCCTGACCCCAACCCAAGTTTTCCATCGCGGAGACCACCGACAACGTGTAGACTTCATCCCAACAGCGCTTCACTTTCCCCCGCCCCCGCGCTGCACTATCCCTCCGCCGCCAGCAGTTTGATCGAGAATATGAACCGGCTGCCTGCTTCGGCCACGAACGCGATCGTCAAGCAGCAACGTTTGATCGAGACGGCCGACAAAACGGTCACCGAGCTAAACGCCCGACTTGAGCCGTTGACAGACCAGCTCAACAGCGTTTATTCAGAACTCACTGATCTCGATACGGCTCTCGATGCTGCACGAGATTCCGCTGCGGAGGATGATTCAAGGAGAAGAGCTTTGACGTTACGACGGGTTGTAGAGCGAGTTGTTCTCCACTTCGAGCATGTGGACCGGTCGGCTAAGGATCGTCGTACGAAAAATCCTCTTGTTGGTGAATCGATCTTGAATCGGGCCGAATTCATTCCCGTATCGAGCCATGTTTTCACTGTGGAGAGCGTGCCGGAGCGAGGTTGATGATCACACGGCCGGTGGGGCGGGCGTAGCCCATGTTGGCGAGGGCCCGCTCGATGCGGTGGATGCTCTCGCGCACCGCCAGCTCCGGCAAGCCGACGAGGATGATTTTGGATTGCCCCGGTGCGGAGTCGACTTCGACTTCGACCGGCACCGCGTCGATGCCGATCAGAGCAAACGTCCGCAGCTTGGCGAGCATGAAGTGTTTCCTGATCTCAGGGGTCAATGTATAGCGGCCACTCTCTGTAGAATATGGCTGAGATCAGTCTGAGGTCTGCGATGCTGCACTCGCAACTGCTCGAACTCGATCCACCCGCGACGGCACCACACCAGACGGGGCTCTACAGCGTTGCTTACCGTACAACCAGCGGCGATCCTTCACGGCTGGAAGTCTGGCCGCGCAGCCTCGGCATTGACGCACCACTCCCGACCATGCCACTGTGGCTCAGTGCGGAGTTCGCTGTCCCGGTCGATTTGGCAACGAGTTATGCAGCGGCTTGCACTCTGCTGCGAATGGATTAACCGCGGCGGTATCGTAGGATTCTCTTTCGCTTACTCAGGAACCTGCCATGGTCAGCACGGTCGACATCCGTCCGAAGGTCTACGACACCATCACGGACTGCATCGGCGGCACGCCGCTGGTGAAGCTGCGACGCGTCACCGATGGTGCCAAGGCCACGGTGATCGCCAAGCTCGAGAATTTCAATCCGCTCTGGAGCGTGAAGGACCGCATCGGCGTGGCGATGATCGAGGACGCGGAAGCCAGCGGCAAGATCAAAAAGGACACGATCATCGTCGAGCCGACCAGCGGCAACACCGGCATCGGGCTGGCGTTCACTTGTGCGGCCCGCGGCTACAAGCTCGTCATCACCATGCCGGAGAGCATGAGCCTCGAACGTCGACGACTCCTCAAAGCGTTCGGCGCGGAGCTTCATCTGACACCGGCGGAGACGGGGATGAACGGTGCCGTCGCGAAGGCGGAGGCCCTGCTGGCGGAGTTTGGCGGCGAACCCAAGGCGTACATGCCGCAGCAGTTCAAGAACCCCGCGAACCCCGCGGTGCATCGCCGCACGACAGCCGAGGAGATCTGGCGAGCGACCGATGGCAAGTTCGATGTCTTTGTCGCCGGAGTCGGCACGGGCGGAACGATCACTGGCTGCAGCGAAGTCTTCAAAGACCGCAACGCAGCGATTCAGGTTGTCGCTGTCGAGCCAGTCGCAAGCTGTGTGCTGACGCAGCACATACTCCAGGGCGTGCCGCTCAGCGACCTGAAGCCGGGTAAGCACAAGGTGCAGGGGATCGGGGCCGGGTTCATCCCCGGCATCGTGCAGGAGGGCCTGAAGCGGGCTGCCGAGAAGAATCGCAAGCTCATTGACGATGTGGTGCAGGTGACTGACGACGAGTGCTTCGAGATGGCCCGCCGTCTGGCGAAGGAAGAAGGCATGCTCTGCGGCATCAGTTGCGGAGCCGCGGCGACGGCAGCGATCCGGCTCGCCCACTCACCGGAATACGCGGGCAAGACGATTGTCGCCATTCTGCCCGACTTGGGCGAGCGATATCTGAGCACGGCACTCTATCCCGAGGGCTGAACCACTTCGGCTATTTTGCAGCGCGCTACTGGCCGCGGGTAAGGCGCACTTTCGACAATAGAGTGATTCGAGGGCGGTCTCCCCCGGCCCTCGCCGAGTCTTTGCGGAAGCTGGGTTTATATGCGTCTGGTTCTGGTTGGAGCCCCGGGCAGCGGGAAAGGTACGCAAGCGGAGTTGCTGGTCAAGCGACTCGGGCTCACCTACGTCGGCACCGGAGCGATCCTCCGCGATGCCATCGCTCGCAAAACGCCCACTGGCCTGCTGGTCAAACCGCTGATGGATCAGGGTTTGCTCGTGCCCGACGAGATCGTCAACGACGTGGTGGCAGAACTGCTGCAGCGTAAGGACCGGCCCGAGCGGTTTGTGCTGGATGGCTATCCGCGCACGCGGACCCAGGCGATCGCCTTCGACGACCTCCAGAAGAAGATCGACCTCCCGCTGACCAGTGTCGTGAGTTTTGCGATCAGCGATGATGAAGTGGTGCGGCGGATCAGTAGCCGCCGCGTCTGCGCCGACAAGGCCTGCCTCGCCAGCTACAACCTGGCGTTCCGGCGGCCGAAAGTCGAGAATACCTGCGACAAATGCCACGGTCCGCTGCTCATTCGCGACGACGATAAAGAGGAGACGGTCCGCCGTCGCCTGCAGGAATTCCACAAGAACACCGACGCCCTGATCGAGCACTATCGCCGCACCGGGCTGCTCTGCGAAGTGGACGCCACCCAGCCGGTCGAGGCGATCTACCATAGCGTGCTGACCTCTCTTGGCCATTCCCCTGACTGTTCCCCGAAAACCAATTCATGATGCGCTCGCTGTTTCGCGGTCCGAATAAGGCCCCGCCGGAGTTGAAGTCGCGGCGTGAGCTCGATCTCATGCGCGTGTCGGGGCGCGTGGTGGCGGGGGCACTCGCCATCTGCCGCCGCATGGCGGTCCCCGGAGCACGTACGATCGATATCGACCTCGCCGTGGAAGCCTGGTATCACGAGAACGAAGCGACTCCGCTCTTCAAGGGCTATCCCGGCACAGTGCCGTTCCCCGGATGCATCTGCGCCAGCATCAACGAACAGGTCGTTCACGGCATCCCGAATGAGCGAGTCCTCAAAGACGGCGATATCCTCTGCATCGACACGGCATGCAAGAAAGATGGCTGGTGCGCCGACCGCGCCATCACCGTGCCGATCGGTACGCTCAAGCCCGAGCGGCTACGGATGATCAAGGTCGCCGAGGAGACATTGCAGATCGCCATTGATGAGCTGCCGCGGCGGAAATGGTGGAGCGAGATCGCCAGCCGCATGCAGAAGCATGTCGAGCAGAGCGGCTTTGCGGTGGTGGAGGATTTCGTTGGGCACGGCATCGGCCGTGTCATGCACGAAAACCCGCAGGTGCCGAACTACGTCAGCCACGAAACCCGCAAGCACGACTTCCGGCTGCAGCCCGGGCTGGTGCTCGCGGTCGAGCCGATGGTGAACATGCGCAGCGGCGGGGTGAAGGTCATCGGCGACAACTGGACCGTGGTCACCAAAGATGGCATGCCGAGCGTACACGTCGAACACACGCTCGCGCTCACCGCGGAGAATAGCGTGATGGTGATCACTGCCGAGGACGAAGCGGATGTCTTCCCGCCGATCAAGGCGTGAGTACTAATTCAATCGATCCCAGAGATTAGCAGGCATCTTGGTTCGGTCAGTCCATTTATGAGTTGCCGCAAGTCGCTTTAAGGCATAGTAGTTCGCACTCATCTGCTTGTTGAACTTCTTGTGCTTCTTCTCTTCAAGAGCGGTGAATGCCCAGAACACTGTCTCCTGGACCGCCTCGGCTGATTCATCAGACGGTTGCCGGGCGGCCAGTAATGCGAACTCGGCAGTCTTGGCAACCTGACTTGCTTTCGTGGCTGAAATACCGTCAACCGGTGCCCCTCTTTTGCCTTCCAACATCATCAATGCGGCACCAGCGGTTTGAAGGCACTCACGATGACCAATACGAAGTTGTTCCAGATCTACATCGCCAATCGTAGCCTCTTCTCCGATTTCCAGAGCTTTGCGAACATAGGCCATGTACTTTGTTGGGATCTGCGGCCAATACTCGCGAAGCAGTGGGAAAATGTCCCAGGCAATGCGAATCGCGAACGCGACGCGAGCCCAGTGCGGAAGGAGATCGTAGGGGTTTTCCCTTTTCTCGATCTCCTCCGGTTCCTCCACTTCCACCGCCGCCATCTGTGAGCTGACACCATTGAGATGAGCAAACGCTTCCGGTCGGGCACGGATGAAATCGGCGAGTGCTTTTTCCACAGGTGCCTTGAACATCAGCAGATCTTCCTCGGTCGGCCACTTCCGCATGGCCTTGAGGTAGATCTTCATCCGCTTGTCGATGTCGGCGGGCGGAAAGCCGTCGGGGAAGACGCTGAACGTTCTGCGGAAGGCATCGAACGCGGGCTTGCAGCCCAGGATGTCAAATGCCTGATACGCATACTTGAGCCGTGGGTCGCCGACGTAGGTTGCTTCGAGGAGATACCGGAAGCCGCCGTTGCCGATGATGCCATGGCAATTCCAAACACAGAGCACCACGCGCTCGGGTCTGCTGAATTCCTTCAGTCGGGTGTCGCGGGGGTGATGAGAATCGATTCGTTTGAAGACTTCGTTGCACAAATCAAAATCACTGGCCGTCGCGATCAGTTCATCGATTAAGAGCGGCATGGCGACACTCGGGGTTTAACCGATCATCTCGCGTTCGGCGGCCATGGCGAGCTCAGTCAAGTGAAGTGCCGTGACACCGACGCGTTCAAAGCACTCGGCCACGATACTGTTCGGCGTGCTGAAGATAGTGATGAGCAGATCGAGTTGCGTGATCGCATCGCGGCCGCTGTCGCCGGCTCGCTCATACGCATCGCGCAAGAGTCGCAGCACGTTGTCGGAGAGGAACTCGCGATTCAGCCGCAGCGGTGGGACCGGATCAGCATCCTGATGGAACAAGTCGCGAAACTGATCGAGCAGTTTTTCGCGATTGGCACCGAGATTGTGCGACCAGGTCTGCACGCCGAGGTCAGGTGCCGCGAGCATACCCATGAACAGATGCGGCGTCCGCACACTATCCCAGTTGGTCGCCCGCGTGAAGCAGAGTGCTTCATCAAGCGACTGGCCGGCAGCCTCATCCACGGCGTCAGGCCGCAGTTGGCCGCTCGGAAGGAAAATGTCTTCGTCGGTGAATTCCGACATAGATGCAACCTGGGGCAAGAGGGGTTGTACCGATTGCGGTCTCCTGCCGCATGGGGAAAATTATGCCGTTTAGGCGAATCGCTTGCAAGATGGCGTCAGGCACCGGCGAGTAGATTTTTTGAAGAGTGTCCGAACAACCGCCATGCGTTTCATCGCGGGCAGGAAACACCAGACGGCCAGGCGTGTTGCCTAGCCGTCTGGTGAGGAGTGTGGCGGACTAAATTTTGTGGTACTCAAGTGCCCGCGGGGTGGGCTCACGGATGTCCCACACCAGCCCGACCGTGCCGAGCATACGCAGAACGTAGTAAGTCACATCGACTTCGTACCACTTGAAGCCCTGCCGGGCACAACTGGGATAGTGGTGGTGGTTGTTGTGCCAGCCTTCGCCGAGCGTGAGCATGGCAACGAGCCAGTTGTTGCGGCTGGCGTCGCTGGTCTTGTAGCTGCGGTAGCCGAAAATGTGGCAGACGCTGTTGACACAAAAAGTTGTGTGATACAAGCAGACAGTGCTCAGCACAAAGCCCCAGACCACGCCCGGCCAGCCAGCGATGGCATAGCAAATCCCCGCCACCAGGAAGCCGGGAATGTAATGGAAGCGATCGAGCCACTTGAGTTCGGGGTAGGCGTGCCAGTCCTTGAGCTCGTTCCAGTGAGTGAATCGGTTGTTGCGGTCGAGCACCCAGCCGACGTGGCTCCACCAGAAGTTTTTGACGATTGGCGAGTGCGGATCCCCGTCCTTGTCGGAGTGCCGATGATGCTGGCGATGCTCGGCAGCCCACCACATCGGACCTTTCTGGAGGGCGGCGCTGCCGAGGCAGCCGATCAGAAACTGCATCGGGCGGCTGGTCTTGTAGGCACGGTGCGAGAAGTAGCGGTGGAAACCACCGGTGAGACCCCAGGTCCGCACGAGGAAAAAGCCGACGAAGAGTGCCACACATTCCCACGACACAGGAACGAAGAACACGGTCAGCACCGCCGCATGCAGCAACAGAAACGGCAGCAGGTTGAACCAGAGGTAGACATGCTTCATCGCACGGCGGATAAACCGCGGTTTCCGGGGAGCATGCAGAGTCGGAAGTGGCAGAACGGTTTGAATCGGAGGCTCCTTCGATGAAACAAGCCGTGCGGCCACGGCCCGCGATTATCGCATTCCTCTATACATAGGAGCTAGGTCAGTTGGAATCTCGCTCCGCTCCGGAATTTCGCCAAGTCGCGTTGTGTACAAATAGACAAGGGGGAGCCTTCGGAGTCCCCTTGCCCCGCTGTCCCAAAGGTCAGAAGACAAGACACACCATCACAGAGACGAAACGTGGCGTCCGACAAAATCTCCGACTATTTGCAGCAGTTTGCCCAGCACCGCAATCAGATGGTGGAGCAGCTGAAGCGCGTCGTCGTCGGTCAGGCCGACGTGATCGAGCAAATCCTCGCGGCTGTGTTCACCCGCGGGCACTGCCTGCTCGTCGGGGTGCCGGGTCTGGCGAAAACGCTGATGGTCAGCAGCATCGCGCAGATTCTCGATGTGAACTTCAAGCGCATCCAGTTCACGCCGGACTTGATGCCGAGCGACATCACCGGCACGACTGTGCTTGACGAGACGCCCGACGGCAAACGTGAGTTCCGCTTCGTGCAGGGACCGGTCTTCACGAACATTCTGCTCGCCGACGAGATCAACCGCACACCGCCCAGGACTCAGGCAGCACTGTTGCAGGCCATGCAGGAACGCGAAGTCAGTGCTGGCCAGGACACACACAAGCTCCCCGATCCCTTTTTCGTCATCGCCACGCAGAACCCGATCGAGCAGGAAGGCACCTACCCGCTGCCCGAGGCACAACTCGACCGCTTCATGTTCAGCGTCATGGTCGACTATCCCACGTTGGAGGAAGAGAAGCGGATCATCTCCCTGACTTCGAAAGACGAGACCGCGGAGCTCACCAAAGTGCTCACGGGCAAGGCGATCCAGAACCTGCAGAAGTTGGTCCGTTCCGTGCCGGTGGGCGACTATGTGACCGAATATGTGGTGAAACTCGTGCGGGCGACACGGCCCAAGGATCCCACGGCACCCGACTTCATCAAGCGGATGGTCGACTACGGCGCCGGTGTGCGGGCCGGGCAGTATCTCGTGCGTGCGGGGCAGGCGTTCGCCGCGATGGATGGCCGGTTCTCCGTGGCCATCGACGACATCCGCAAAGCCGCACCCCCCGTGCTGCGTCACCGCATCAACGCCAATTTCCAGGCCCAGGCCGAAGGCAAGAGCAGCGACGACATCATTTCAGAACTCCTCGCAACCGTCGGCGAACCCGAACCCGCGAAGTACGTGAGCGGGAAAAAGAAGCTGTGAGCGTGGTATGATGACGGTATCAGCAGGAGACCCGACATGCCGACGGTGGCCAGAAAAGGAGTGACCCTTGAGGAGTTCCTGGAGTTGGAGGATCCTGAAAATCTTCTCGAACTTGTGAACGGAGAAGTGATCCGCATGACTCCTCCAAAAAACCCGCACAACCTCGCCTGTTGCCGATTCGCTCGATTTCTAGCGAATTTCGTGGAAGATCGTGGTCTCGGCTGGGTTCTCACGAACGATTCCGCTGTCATCATTCCCGGTGAAAAGGATACTCTTCGCGGCGTCGATGTGGGCTACTGGTCATTGAAGGACAACCCCGTTCTGCCCGACGATTATTTTGAAACGCCCCCAGACATCGCGGTCGAAGTGGTTTCACCGAATGACCGCCGTAAGGCAGTTCTTCAGAAAGTCCGACAATATGTCGAGTTCGGCGTCAAGCTCGTCTGGGTCGCGGACCCCGAGACCGAGACAATCACCGTCTACGCGGGCTCGATGAAAGGCGTCGAGCATCATGCTGAGGACACGCTCGACGGCGGTACGGTTCTCCCCGGATTCACACGGCCTGTAAAAGACTTTTTCTGACCGCGTCCGGGCAGGAACTGACCAGCTTGACGGCTCATTTCCGCAGATTGCTCTGAAATCCCGATGGCACCGAGGTTGCTTATTGCATGCGAATCCACGGAGATTCCCCGATGCCTCGTCGCGGCTTCACGCTCATCGAATTGCTCGTCGTCATCGCGATTATTGCGATCCTCATCGGCCTGCTGCTGCCGGCCGTGCAGAAGGTGCGCGAGAGCGCCAATCGGGCCAAGTGCCAGAACAATCTCAAGCAATTCGGTCTGGCCGTTCACGGCTATCAAGGCACGCTGAGTGTCTATCCGCCCAGCATGAACGCTCCGGTCGGCGGCACCTTCGCCACCAGCAACGGATCGTGGGGCATCATGGGGCGTATCCTCAGCTACATCGAACAGGACACTGCAGGGGCCAAAGTCGATCTGGAACTCGGCTACGATCAGGGGGCCAATGCTGCCAGCGGGATTCCGTTTTTCCGCATCCCGATCATGATGTGCCCCAGCGAGCGGTACGATCGCGTTCGCGTCAAGACCGACGGCTCACCACACACATATCCGCTGAACTACGCCGGGAACTTCGGCACCTGGAAGGTCTGGGATCCGGCCACAGGCACCGGCGGCGACGGTGTCTTCTTCCCGAACGCACGACTCGTGCCAGGTGCAATTCAGGACGGTTTGTCGAACACGTTGATGTTCAGTGAAGTGAAAGCCTTCACGCCTTATGCCCGGAATGGGAGCGGCTCACCTTCGGCCACACCACCCACGAGCGTCGCCGAGGTGATTGCGTTCGTCAACAGTTTGCCCGAAAAGAAATGGGGCGCGACGCCCAATAGTTGCAGCGGCCACACGGAGTGGCCCGATGGCCGGGTTCACCACGCTGGATTCACCACCGTGCTCCCGCCGAACACCAAAGTCATCGTCACTGATGGCGGGACCAGCCACGACGTGGACGGAAACTCACAATCGGAAGGTCGCAGTGCGACACTGATCACCGCGGCGGCAATCACCAGTCGTAGCTATCACAACAACAGCGTCAACGTGGTCCTGATGGACGGCTCGGTGCGGACCATTTCCAGCAATGTCACCCTTGCGACCTGGCGGGCGATGGGCACCCGGGCCACCGGCGAAGTGTTCACCCTCGATTGATCTCACTGCCGCACGATTACCTTTGGAAGTGCCGTTTCCAGTGCGGTGATCCCCTTCGGCGTCACCGCGGTCCGCGTCACCTTCAGCGTCTTGAGCAGCTTGCACTCCTTCAGCGCCACGATGCCGGCGTCGGTGACTTTCGTGCCGCTGAGGTTGAGATCGTCGAGGCTGCTGAGCGATGCCAGATGCTTCACACCGGCGTCGCCGATCTTGCAGTCGAAGAGGTCGAGTTGTTTGAGGTGGGTGAGATTTTTCAGCCGCGCCAGCCCCGCGTCCGTGATCTTCGACTCGCCGAGATAGAGAATCTCCAGACTCGCCATGTGCCCGATTTCGGTGAGTGCCCTGTCGCTGAGCATGGATCGTGAGAGCACGAGTTTCTGCAGTCGTGGCAGTTCTCGGAGGGCTTCGAAACCTTTCTCGGTGACGCGACTCCCTTCGCCGATGGTGAGCGAACCGACTTGCGGATGTTTGCTGAGCCGCACGAGATGTGCGTCAGTTGCCGCGTCGAGTTTTACCTCGATCGGTGCCTCGACATCGAGCGATTTATCGACGCTCGCGTTGCCCTGAATCGCCTGGATGACAGCCATCGTTCGCGGATCGGGGTCGGCTGCCAGGCAAAGTAACAGTGTGAGATACATTCAGCACTCGAATGATGATTCTGGACCGTTATTATTCCATGGTGGCCAGTGTCAGAGCCATCTTGCAGCCGTTGTCGAATTCCTTGAGATCGACCCACTCTTTCACAGTGTGAATATCGTTCTGCCCGGCGCCGAAGGTCACGGTGGGGATGCCGTGCTTGACCATCCAGTTGGCGTCGAGGCCGCCGTTGGTCACCTTGACTGTCGATTTCAGCTTGAGACTCTTCGCCGCGGCGAGGGCCATTTTGGTCACCTTCGCGTCGTCGTCGAGCTTGAAGGGCACATAGTCGAGCCGGCTGGTGAACTTCACCTTCGCGGTCTTGCCCTGGTGGTCTTTGACTTTCTTCGATGCCCGCTCGAAGGCGCCTTTGAACGCGGCCGTGATCTCGCGGACAAACTTCGCGTCATGACTGCGGCTCTCGCCCTTGATGTGTACGAGATCGGTGACCACGTTGGTGGCGTTGCCGGCACTCTTGCCAGTCGCGTCGCCGAGTTGGCCCACATTGCTGGTGCCGACTTTGCTCCCTTTCACAACTTTGCCGAACCAGCCTTTGCTGAACGCTTCCTCGATGGCGATGGCCGCGACGACAGTGGCGGAGATCCCGCGGTCGGGATGCACACCCGCGTGGGAGGCTTTGCCGTGGATGTCCACTTCCCAGCGATCGGCCCCGATGGCACCGACGACCAGGTCCGCCGCCTGACGGCTGTCGACATTGAAGCCAAGTACGGGGTTCCCCAGATCGGCAGGGTTCAGGTGCTTGGCCCCGAACAGGCCGCTTTCCTCGCGGACTGTGAAGAGCAATGTCATCGGCGGGTGCGGTAGGCGCTGCTTGAGAATTTCGGCGATCATCGTCACGATCACGGCGCAGCCGGTGCGATTGTCGCCGCCGAGCGCGGTCGGAGCACTGTTGGTGATGCGGTTGTCGCCGCGGACAGGCCGGGCACCCGCGCAGAGCGGCACGGTGTCCATGTGCGTCATGAAGAGCCGTCGCGGCGCGTTTTTGATCGTGCCGGGGAGCGTCACGATCAGGTTGCCCGTCTGCGTCGGCAACGGGATGCGGAGGTTGGCATCGTCGAACTTGATGGCGTCGGCGGGCACGCCGGCTTCAAGAAGTGCCTTGCGGATGTCCGCGGCGATCAGCGCCTCCTCGCCGGTGATCCCCGGCACGGACAGGAAACGCATCAGCCGTTCAACGGCGGCATTGGAATCAAGTGTGATGGGCATGGGAACCTTGTGGGCCAAGAGGCGGTGAAACGGGTTCCGACATTGTAGAAAGTGGACGAAGCCCGTGCCCGTGCGCACTCTGAATGAATCCCCCCAGAGGTACAACCATGCAGCAGACACTGATCCTCATGAAGCCCGACGCCGTTCAGCGACGGCTCGTCGGCGAAATCACCGCCCGCTTTGAGCGCAAAGGCCTGCGCCTCGTGGGCATGAAGCTGCTGATCGCCGGCCGCGACCTCGCCGAACAGCACTACGCCGTACACAAGGGCAAGCCGTTCTACGAGAGCCTGCTGGGATTCCTCACCAGCGGTCCGACTGTGGCGATGGTGTGGGAAGGGCGCGAAGCGGTCGCGGCTTGCCGCAATCTAATGGGCCTGACCGACGGCGCCAAAGCCCCGCCCGGCACCATCCGCGGCGACTTCGCACTCAGCGTCCAGAACAACCTCGTCCACGGCAGCGACAGCCCCGAGAACGCAGCCACCGAGATCGCGCTCTGGTTCAAGCCGCAGGAACTGGCACAGTATGAAATTGTTGATGCAAAGTGGGTGGGCTGAGATTACGAGCCGGAAGCGTCAGCGACGGGTTTACTTCTTGCGAATCTGCACCCGTCGTTGACGCTTCCGGCTGGTAATAATCCAATACGCGTTGCTAATTTCCCGTGAACACTGGTGCCCGGAAGTTCACATCCAGTGTCACTTCACTCAGAACCTCAGGCGTCAGGCCGGCTCCGGAGAGATTGAAGCGGATGAGTTGGGCCCGACCGGTGAGAGCCTGGACGCCGCCGCCGAAGCCCATCAACAGCAACCCGTCGAGCGCGGTACTGGCCACGACACTGCTGCCGACGGTGACGCCGTTCACATAGCCGCCGGGTCCGACGGGCGCGGTGTAGAGCACATCGCCAATGAGGTTGCCAGTGAAGTTCTGGCCGCTCTGCTGGATTCGGGCACCGCTGTAGACCGTGATGATGCCGGTGTCCCCGGCACCTGTGCCGACGGCGACGTCCGGCGTACCGTCGCGGTTGTAGTCGGCGGTGCTGATGAAGGCTCCGTTGCGGCTGCCAGGATTGCCACTGAAGAAATCCGCGACCACATCGCCCTGCTGCAGCGTGTTGTATGCAATGGTCTTGAGCGTGATGGCGGCTCCATTGAGGACGCGGACGCGGGGTGCGCCGCCGCTGCCGGGTGCGACGCTGAGATACTGGGCCGTGGCGGTGGCGAGTGCGGGGCTGGCGCTCACGAGAACGCCGTTGCGGAAGCTGCTTTCAAACGCGAAGAAGTCGGCACTGACATCGCCGGGCAGGAGGGTGTTGAAGGTCTTGCCGCGTGTGGCAATGGCGTTACCGTCGAAGCTGCGGACGCGGGGTCCACCGCCTGGCCCGGCTCCGACGATCACTTCGGCGTTGGCATTGCCGGT
>JBGSSZ010000011.1:0-2358 GCA_041736785.1 Limnoglobus sp. | reverse complement strand
CGGCGAGCATGTCTTCATTCGCGGCAATCCACGCAGCCTCGGCGTGAATGTCAAGCCGCGACTGCCGGTGGCGTTCGAGTATGCCACCCAACCGCTCCATGGCCCACTCATGCTCCAGGACTTCGCGCAGCAGCTCGTCAGTCCGCGAAACCCGCTGCTGGCCCGCGTCGCGGTAAATCGCTTTTGGCATCACCTCTTCGGCCGCGGGATCGTCGCCAGCGTCGACAACTTCGGCGTGCTCGGCGAACGACCGACGCATCCGGAATTGCTCGATTACCTCGCCAGTGAGTTTGCTGCGAATGGCTATACCATGAAGCCATTCCTCAAGCGACTGGTGCTCACGCAGACGTATCGCATGAGTTCATCGCCCGTGGATGATCCGCGTGATCCAGCCAATCTGCTGCTGCATCACTTCCGCGTGAAGCGGCTCGAAGGCGAGGCGATCCGCGACAGTCTTCTGATGGTCAGCGGGCGGCTCGACCGCAAGCTGGGTGGCCCGCCAGTGGCGACGCACCTGACTGCGTTCATGGAAGGTCGCGGCAAACCGGGCAAGAGCGGCCCTCTCGATGGCGACGGTCGCCGCAGCATCTACCTTGCGGTGCGGCGGAACTTCCTCAATCCGTTCCTGCAGGCGTTCGACACGCCCATACCATTCACCACAATCGGGGCACGTTCGAATTCCAACGTGCCCGCTCAGGCGCTGATCCTGATGAACGATCCCTTTGTGCGGCAGCAGGCCGAGCTTTGGGGGCGTGCCACTTCCCGCGCGAATGGAAGTTCCACTGATCGCATCACGTCGATGTATCGTCAGGCGTTCACGCGACTGCCGACGAATGAAGAACTCACACTCTGCCTCGAATTTCTCGGCGAGGCTCCCGATGCGGAAGCCTGGGAGCGGCTGGCCCACAGCCTGATCCAAGTCCAAGAATTTCGGTTTGTGCCATGATGCAGTTCACCCGCCGCGAGTGGCTGGCCCGCAGTGCCAATGGCTTTGGCTCGCTGGCACTTGCATCGCTTCTGGCCGAGCGTGCGTCCGCGACGCCGCTGCATCATGCTGCCCGGGCGAAGAGCGTCATCTTCCTCTACATGGATGGCGGCGTCAGCCAAGTGGACAGCTTCGACCCCAAACCGCTGCTAGCGAAGCATCATGGTGAAGATCCGCGCAGTGCGATCGGCAAGCTCGAACCCACGCAGTTCGCCAGCATCGGCAAAGTGATGAAGTCACCCTGGAACTTCAAGCATTATGGCGCGTGCGGCTTGCCTGTCAGCGATCTTTTTCCGCAGGTCGCCAAGTGTGCCGACGATCTCGCGGTCGTCCGCAGCATGGTGAGCAAGTTCCCCGAACACACCACCGCGAACTATTTCCTGCACACTGGCTCCGGGCAGCAAGGTCGCCCGAGTTGGGGTGCGTGGTGCGGATACGGCCTCGGCTCGCTCGACAAAAATCTGCCCGGTTTCATCGTGCTCAACGGCGGCCTCGTTCCTCCGGGCGGACTCGACAACTTCAACAGCGGCTTCCTGCCCGCGGCGTTTCAGGGGAGCGTCTTCAAACCAGGAAAGAACCCCGTCGCCTACATTTCAAGGCTCGAAGCCACCGACGCCGAGCAGAGAAAGAAGCTCGACCTTGCCCGTGCTCTCGATGCGTTCGGTCCTGCGGATCGCGAGATGGAAGCAGCGATTGAAAACGCAGAGACTGCGTACCGCATGCAGACCGCGATCCCGGAACTGATGGATCTGCGGGAGGAGTCCAAAGCAACCAAAACACTTTATGGCGTTGATGCCGCGTTCAAGCCGACCGCGATCTTCGCCGCGGAGTGCCTGATCGCACGGCGGCTCGTCGAACGCGGAGCCCGCTTCATCGAAATCACTTGCCCGGACCAGAACCACGATCGCTGGGACCAGCACAAGGATCTCAGGAAAGGGCACGCGGACAACGCCCGTGCCGTCGATCAGCCCATTGCCGCACTGCTCCAGGATCTGAAGCGTCGCGGCATGCTCGACAGCACACTGGTGGTCTGGGCTGGCGAGTTCGGCCGCACGCCGTTCGCACAGGGCACCGACGGCCGGGATCATAACCCGTTCGGATTCAGCATCTGGCTGGCTGGCGGCGGTGTGAAAGGTGGCATCACGCACGGCGCCACCGATGAATGGGGCTACAAAGCCGTGCAGGATCGCGTCGAGATTCACGATCTCCACGCCACGATGCTGCATCTGCTCGGCTTCGACCATACGCGGCTGACATTCCGCTTCGGTGGCCGCGATATGCGACTCACTGATATCCACGGCAACGTGGTGAAATCACTGCTCAAATAGCTTACTTCACTTTGATCTCGATGGTCACATCGAGCCGCACAAAGC
>JBGSSZ010000030.1:0-12064 GCA_041736785.1 Limnoglobus sp. | reverse complement strand
CGAACCCTGGCGATACCTCACCACCACCCTCGACGCCCTCGCCCAAAAACCCGCCGACCTCACGTCCCTGCTGCCCATCCGAAATTGATCATCATTCAGAAACGGTCACCACGTATCAGTAGCTTCGCCGTACGGGTACCGTTCACCGTTCCTACGAAGCAAAGCTACGCGCACTCTACGACACGAGCGTTCTTACCACCGTCGTCCCGGAGTCGTCCGCATTCAAGGTTTCCTTGGCCTGCCGGACACCCGTGACACACTACAGCCCGCGCACACGAGCCGCCGGGCTTCTCTCTCACTTGGGCGACGAGATTCTCGCCCGCGTTGGTCTGTGTACCCCGTTGGCAAACACCGGCTGATGGCGACGACACGCGACACACTGCAACGGATCGGCAGCAACCTGGAAGAGTCGCTTGGCGTCCGCGAGCGCGATTTGCGACCGGCACTCAGCCCGGTGCCGTCGGCCCGCGACGTTGGCCGGCGCCCCGTTCGGCATATCGGACGACTCGAAATCGGAAAAGTGATTCCGGACCCCGATCAGCCACGAGTCGAATTCGATGATGATGCATTGGAGCGCTTGGCCCAAAGCATTCGCGACAAGGGGCAACTCAGTCCGATCCGCGTGCGGTGGTCGACGGAACTGAACACGTGGGTCATTATCTCCGGCGAACGCCGCTGGCGGGCAACGAGAAAGGCAGGATTGCCTGACATTGAATGTTATTTCCACGAGGGGGATCTCACTCGCTCGGAAACACTGGAACAAGCCCTCATAGAAAACTTATTAAGGGAGGATTTGCAACCGCTGGAGGAAGCCAAGGCATATCTGGAACTGAGGGTGCTCAACGGTTGGACGAACAAGGTTCTGGCCGAAGCCCTTCGGATTGACCCGTCGAAGGTAACCCGCGCGCTATCGCTACTGAAGCTCCCCGACGATATCCAGGCACAAGTGGCAGATGGCACGGTGTCCGCACGGTCCGGCTACGAAATCTCTCGCATTCCCGACGACGGGAAACGACGCCAGCTTGCGAATCAGGCTGCCCAGGGATTGATTACGCACGACGACGCCGCCCGAGCAGCGCGTGGACTCAAAGGCAAACGGCCTCAACACCCACGGGGCACGAACCATGTCTTTCAGCTACCGGACGGTTGGAAAGTGAGCGTGACCAATCGAAAGCAGGCGGGATTGATCGAAATCGAAACCGCGTTGTTGGCCGCCTTGGCGGAAGCCCGAAAGTTTGTGCCTGACAAAAGGTGAGGTCCAGTGGAGTATGGCCCAACCGTGGTCATCGCTGACCGTTGACAGTTACGAATGATTCTCGGCTCGTATCTGGCGATAGCGCTCGATCAACCCGTCGAGTTCTCCCCGGAGGAAACTGTTTGCGGTTTCTTCGGCTCGCTCGATTGCTTTGCTTAACGCTGCCAGATCCCCGCGAAACACATCGTAGTCATTGGACTCCGAGATCGGTTTCCAGTCCGTCGTTGCTTCGACAACGTTCGTGAAGCGTACGCGGACTCGTTTGCGCCTCCGAACATCAATGTGATCATCGTATCGGCCTTCGACGATCATGCGAACCAAGACTTCCTCTTCGCCCAGGACGCGATCTTCTGCCCCGTCGTCGTAACCCCAGGCTGCATTCGGAATCAAATCGTCCGAAATCACGAACCACGAATCATCGCCGGTTGTCATGACAACCTCCCATGAAAGGATCAAAACCCTTGATATTTCCACTGTCCTCAGAGGTGTTATGCACGCGACGCCGGAAAATGTGCTCGAATTCTGCTCAGACACTTGCAGCCAAGGAGCAGTCTTGGAAGAATGAACGGGGGGGATTTCTGGGAACTGGATTTGAGGATTTGTCGAGTGCCGCAAAACCAGCCCGTTTCCCGGCTTCCGAAACACGTCTACGTCCGGGGGCGGCGGTTTCAGATTCGCAAACAGTTGGAAGTCGGAGGAAGAGTTTACGGCCTCATCGAGTGCCTGAGTGACGTTCGCGACCGTCACTTGGCGTTCGATCCGTCAGCGGGGCCGGACGGAGACTTGCGAGCCCTGCATTTCTATCCTCATTCTCAAGAGACAACCGAGCGGCTTCGAGTTCTGAAACGGTTGTCTGAGGAGGATACCCGATTCCCGACCATTATTAGTTACCATCTCAACCGGGAAGATATTGCCGTTGTGCTTCAATGGCGCTGGGGTATTGGTCTGCAGAAGTACCTTGATGACATCAAGAGTCGCCAATCACCGCGACCGAGCTTGCCGACCGTGGTCCGTATGATGAGAAATCTAGCACACGCCGTCGGCAAACTGAACAACCGAATGAACATCATCCACGGCGATATCAAACCCGGCAACATCGTGATGCCACCCGATTCCACCAATCTGAGCCTGATCGATTTCGGTAGTGCATGGTGCATCGAGCAAACAGTGTCCCAAGCCGGCAAAGGAGACGGCGTCACTCCGGATGGTTACGCCGCTCCCGAACAGCGTTCCCCTGGACCACCCTTCCCCGACTTCCGCAGTGATCTCTTTTCAATCGGTGTCGTGGTTTATGAACTGCTGACTCTGAAAATCCCCTACGAGGGTCTTGGGGGCGGTGCCGGTGCCGATGCGGAACTCTATCGCTCTTATTCGACCAGCTACGTTTCACCGAGTAGGCGACGGATGGCCGGCGACGCGACGCCTTCGTTTCTCTGGCAGCGAATGGACCGGATTCTGGAACGTTCGCTCAAACTCCGACCGGAGGACCGCTATCCCAATCGCGATGAATGGCTCCAAGACATCGACGATCTGTTCGCGTTGATCATTCAAAAGCCTGCACTCAGCACGCCGGCGAGACTCGTTGTCGGCATTGCAGAAGTGGCGTCCAAATCATGGCGATCATTCTTTGGCCGCGATGAACGCTGAGGAATGATGCACTGCCTCCTCAATCGTCGTCATAATCGTAGTCATCCTCGTCGTCGTCATTGGAATTGTCTTGAAAAAGCTGCTTTTCACTGGCGCGATCGTGGGGTGGAATCCAACGGAACTTATCACCACACGCACTGTGATAAGTGTGATCATCGACCCCCGTCCTCCCGAAGACCGGCAACGGGACCCCGCGATGCATGGTTTCGGTCTCACCGGGTCGATACACAATGGGCCTTCCCAGGGGACACTGCTTGCAACGCCTAAACTCCGGTGCCGGAGGCGTACGGTTCGACGCGATGAGATTTCGGAGATTCACTAAGGCTGAATGAAACATCGATCGCGACCAGGGCGCATTCGGTACGGTTTCGCCGCTGTAACTGTCTGGGAATAGCACAATTCCGTACGGG
This sequence comes from Limnoglobus sp., assembly GCA_041736785.1. Lineage (GTDB taxonomy): Bacteria > Planctomycetota > Planctomycetia > Gemmatales > Gemmataceae > JBGSSZ01. The sequence goes on along the minus strand of JBGSSZ010000030.1, from coordinate 8,752 downwards.
CTCTGGGCACCTTCGCTCACTTCAAGAAGTCGGCAATACGCGGCCATCCGAACGTAGTGCTGGGGGCGAAGTTTTGTACCACCCCCGCGCATTCGGAACACCGGTATTCGATAGCCACCTTTTCTGAGGACGCGCCAGGGGCGGCCAACCAGTCGCCACTGTTCGTCCGAGAGCTTGTCGCGGTACTGCACCGCTTCGTAGCCGGATTTTCGCATCTCCCACCAATTGACGGCCTGCCGATCCGTCGAACTTGGATTCGGCTCTTTCGGAGCGGCAGATTTCGCAGCCCACCATTGGGGCAGAAGTGATTGAAGTCGCGTCCACATCGCAAGGGCTAAGCTCAACGCAACGAAACTGGCAATCACCATCCCGATCACCCCATAGCATGGCAGCAGTCCCCAACAGAAATAGATTGCTGCGATGAGACCGAGACCCACTCCGAGTGCGATCAGCAAATATAACGACGCAGACTTAATTGCCTGAATGATGTGGTATTCGACGAACAATCGCGGCACGTAGTCGAGTCGTGGTTGCCTGACGGGTTCATCCTGCTCTTCATCTTTCTCTAACGCCACAATCGCCGCGCGGGGACAAAAGATGAATTCGGACAAGACGTAAACGGCAACATACGGATCGTTGGGACGGGCTATCATCCGATTCACGTTTCCGCCGCGATGATCGAACATGATGTTCTCCGAACTACGCCTGTTGTGCCCATTTCAGAACGGATCTCTTCATGGCAACAGTCGAGTCTGGGCGTTCCCGCCAACGAACCGAAAGCGACTGCAGCAGCACTGCCAGGACGCTTTTCGGCAGATTACACATTGCCAAGTCTGCTCGCACCTTGTCGAGGTCTGTAGCAGGCTGTCGCGTGAGTAGCGTACCCACAATCACCGCCCAACTGTAGAAGTCCGCTTGAGGACCAATCTCGCGACCGCTCAGACGAACTTCTGGCGCGATGAAAGGACTGTCGAGAAATCCGCGTCGAGGACGCACCGTCGGGCTCTCATCCATAAACTTCGCGATCTCGAAATCGGTCAGCAACGCGCGACCATTATTCTTGCGGACAATAATTGTCTCTGGCGTCAAACCCCGGCGGATAATATCTGAAGTGTGAAGGGCTTCGAGGCCTTCAAGCAAATCCGCAGCAATGCGTTTGGCCAACGCGATGCCATTGCCACTTTCAATTAGCACTGCCAAATTCTCGCCTTCAATCCACTCGTCGATCACCCACCAGAACTCGGGATCGGCATCGGGTTCGCAGAGTATGGCTCGCGCGATGTAGGGCGATTGTATCCGTTCACACGTCGCCGTCTGTCGAGCGAGATATGCTGATACGGATTGACGCACATCTTTGGAAAGGCCGCTTAGACGATACTGCTTGCCTCGCGCCAAACGGCCCGGAACGGTACTCGACTGCATTCTGAATAATCGCACGGCCATACCATTCGGCAAAAATCGCCAGTCACTCAACGCCGAGGACCGATTGAGCGTCCACTCGCGAACAACGGCATTTCGTTCCGACTGCAGTTCATCAACGATCAGGTCATCCACGTCGACACGAAGAGCCTCGGCAATTGATTGCAAGCTGGTCAGAGTCGCTTCCCCGTTTCGTTCGATGCGACCCATTGTCGGAAGACTGATTTCGGCTTGATCCGCCAGATCTTGCAATGTGCGACCCTGTCTCTTGCGAAGGGCACGAACTTTACTCCGATTGACGGAGACGGTTGGACCTCCCCCATGATTGGTTCCGGGAGCGTTTCCACCTCGATTTCTTTGTTTATCCACCGACATTTGAGCCTCCAATACCGCTGACCGGCATCACAAAGTCTTCGGAACACTGCGGCACACAACCGGATCAACCGTGACACATCGGTGACACCTTCGTTCGCTCACGCCGAGCAGGGTTTCCATTTATTCTTTGAACATGTCGGAACAAGAAATCGGAGCGGGGCAAACCAACCCAAACGCTCCAGTCATTTTACCACCTTGGAGAAAAGAATGAAGTCGAAAAAGTACCGCTTCCGTCGGCTCAGAGCACTGCCGTTTCCGCTCGCACTAAAACTCCTCCAACTGCAGGGTTGGATTGACCGCGGCCTCATCGGGAGCAACCACACGGCTAACAAACTTGAATGGCCAGGTACGGGCCAAACGCTCGTTGTGCCGAGCAAGCACGACCTCACGGTAGCCCAACAGGCCCACCTTCGCAGGAAGGTCGAATCCTACGGACTCCATTCGCCATTATGAGCTTTTTCACATGCATAACAGGAGTTTCGACAATGCGCAGGAAAACCAAATTACAACCCGAGGAATCGTTCTGGCAAGCGTTGGCCGCGGCCGAAAAACTCGGCTGCTCCATAGTCCTCCGCGACGGCTGCTTTCACGTCGAGCATCTCGGCATTGCAACCTACTACATCCTCCGGCCTGACAAGACGAAGGATCACCACAAGCTCGTGAGCCTCGTGGAACTGGCGAAATACGAAGCTGATTCGATCAGGAAGGGCAACAAATCGTTCCGCGATACCGTTCATGATTTCGTGGACGCCATCACCAACCAAACCGAGGTTTAACATGTACCGCACTCAACTCTTTCCGCGACCGACGGATTTCGCATTCGTCGCTCCACAGGGAAGTCTCCGCAACGAAGTCACGCAGGGCAATCGCCGAGGCCGACGGATGCACATGCTGATCGCGTTGACGCTCGCGACCTGCCTGTCGATTCTCGGATTGCAGATCTACGATCTGGTCAACCGCAAGCGAGCCTACCAGCAACCGGCTCCGTCGCCTGTCAAGAGTGAACCACCCGTACGATCCGTTACGAGTCATCCGGTGCTGACAAAGGTGAAGGCCGAGGCCCCGGTGATCATCCCCGCTGGCGTTATGGCGGTCTGTCCGCCAGTCAAGGTGCCACCCAAAGTCAGCGCTGTGGTCATGCCAGTCCAACCGAAGCCGCACGCCACTCCCAGGCCCGCGGAAGTACCGATTCGAGAAATCGCACCACGACCGCGGATTGTCACGAAGACTGATCAGCCCTTACCCCCGATGAAGGTCAGGCGCCCCGAACAGTCATCCACGCTCGTGCCGTCTGCGGCAGTGCCCTGTTCTCCCCCACGGCCATGTGTGAGCACTGTTGTTTGCGTACCGCCATGCCCCGTCATGAGTGAATGCTCCCCGTGCCGCCTCACGCAGCCGAAACACCACATTCTCTTCCCACGCTGGCAGTGCGCCCGCGGAATCATCCGCAACCCCCGACCCTGAAAGGAACATGGGCCATGTTCGACTTTTCAACCAGTCGGCAGCGACCGCGGCGGCATTCGTCACACGAGGAGCCATCCCGCGAAGCCCGTGGCGGCATCCCGACCCAGTTGGCGCTCACCGCGACGTTCATTGTGATGCTGACCGCCATCGTCTTCGTCGACGAAGCGAATCAGTACGACCCCGTTCGCGAGCGCGAACGCCTGGAACGAACTCTGGAATCGATCCAGGGAACGAGGAAGGAAGTGACAGCCCGCAAGGAACGAATCCTCGCGTTGGACAAGCAGGCCGACTCCGACCCCGCCGTGATCCACAACGAACGACTGCCCCCGTTCTGGCAGTTACCGGCCACCTACAGCACCGTCGAGGAGTGGCACACCGCAGCCCGCCGGCGTTCGAAGCGGGCGGACGAAGAATTGAAATCGCTCGCCGAGCGCGAAGCCCAGACCAAGGCCGAGATTGCAAATCTGCCGCCGCCGGACGCAAAGCGTGTGTCGATGGTTCGCCGGATGTTGAACGCCATTCTCGGCGAGATGCCACCCCGTACGGAGGATTGATCGATGGAGTACCGAGGCTTCTTTCCACTCTGTGCCGAGTTCATGGTTCGCTTCCATGCCCGGAGCTGCCTCATGGGCAGTCTCGTCGGGATGCGGGCCCTGTCCGATCCCGGCCCCGGAACGCTGGAGGAAAAACTCAACCGGGCCATGCAAGCGCTCTTCAACGGCGAACTCGATTCCCCCGTCATCGACGCTCCGACGCCGCGCGTCATCGAGGCCGTGCCCGGCGAACCCGTGCGTCGCGGTCCAGGCCGGCCTCCGAAGGACCGCACCCACCAACCCGGACATCCCGGAGCCAACGGAACGGTGCGCCATGACTAACCGAGAGATTCAACTGGCCATCACGATGACCAAGCGGATCACCCTGCTCACGGAGCAGCAAGCCCAGACGCACGGCCTCCTCGCGACTGCGGAGTCACTCTGCCGACGGCAACTCCTGTGTCGGCGGGTCTTGGTTTTTCGTCCGATTCAACCCGGCGCTCAGCCGCTGACAGTCCATCGACCCGGAGAACCGTTCACCTACGAGGATGCCTGCGAATTGGCCCGGCAAGCGCTCGCGCGGATGCTGCGAGTCGCACCGGTGGCCTTGACCGTTTATCAAGCGCGGGCGAAGGCGTACGCGATCTGGGGAGACGAAGCCCGCAAGAAAGGCAATCCCTTTTGTTTCGGGCATGACCACTTGTTGTCGGCCGTGTTTTGGCAGCTTGCGCCCAGCGAACGCGGGCAATGGCAATACGAGCCGGTGCCCGTCACCGGAGCCGTGCAGTTCGAGAAAGTGCCCGATGCCGCCATTGTCGCGAGCAACGGCGAACCGCTTCGCTTCCACGAAGCCGTCGGATCGTACCCCGCAAGCCGCCTCCTGGCATTGGCGGCACAGAGCTCTGAGAAACTCGCACACCGCGTTCGGAACGATCAAGCCGGTGCCAACCATGCCGGAGCCACAGGAATTTACTTCTGGTGAACCCATGACCCCACATGACTATCTCGCAAGTCCGTACCAGGAAGCCGCCGTGCAGCAGGCCGTCATCCACGGCTTCACCTATTCCCGCATCCTCGCCGAACGCTGCCGGCTCAGTCCCGAAGCCGCCAACGGTGTCCTCGGCGCGCTCGTCTTCAAGAAGATTTTCACTCCGTTCCCGCTCTGGGATCGCGTGAACGGTTTCAAGCTGACGCGATTCGCCTGCGGCGTTCTCGATCTTTCACGAACGCTGTGCCGGCTGCGTGGCGAGCAGGCCTACATCTTTCGGACGGCCCGTCTCGTCGATTGCGAACGGCGACAGGTCCGGCCGTTCTCCCGAGAGTCGCTGATCGAAGGCTACCCCGCACTGATCGACTTCACCGATGCTGCGGAGCGCTTCGTTCCCGGCGTCGATATTGAGTTGACCGCACTGCACGTCGATCACGGCGGCAGTGCCGACCGCGCCATCGCTCGCGCAAACGCCATCGCCAGCCGCTACCTCAAGAACACGCTGTGCAATCGGCTGGTCTGGGCAGGACGTCTCGGCATCCGAATGCTCGTTCCGAGTCGCGGCAAAGCCGAAGCCATCGCCCAGCGATTCGCACGGGCCGCCAACGACCCACTCGCACGCATCGAGCTTGATGTGGTCGAAGACCTCCAGCACCTACTCGTCGGGAGGGTTCACTCATGAGTCGCCGCCGCAACCCGTTCGATTTCCAGTTCGAGAAGCCGCAAGCGTACGGCCGACACACGCCGATCACAATGTCGCCGAGCGATCCCAACCCGGACGTTCAACAAGACGACAACTACGCAACCACACGGCGCGCAGCAACGTGGAACGGACCACCCTTCGCAGTGCGAGCCTTGACGCTGCGTGCCGACTCCGGCATGAGCATGGCCGGCATCGGCGTCGTGGGCGGAATCATCCGCCACATCGCCTTGCAGTTCTGGCACGGACTCGATCCCACGGCCTTCGCCGGCTTCTTGCTCACCGGTTTCGCATTGGCATTTCGGAAGTACCGCCAGGACGACACGCGCTACGGAGCGCTGCATTCCGTGCTTTGGGCACTCGCGGCAATCTTCGTCGTGGGCCGCATCATCGCGGTTTACCTGAACCTCTACCCGTCATCAGTTCCCGGTTTGGGCGTCTGGGCGGTCGATGTTGCCGGAACCGGACAAGACTTGGACGGCTGGATGCGCTTCGTTGCCAAGGCGCCCTTCGAGTGGATGATGATCGTTGCACTCATCGTCGCATGGTTCCGAGTGGAACCCGACACGATGGCGAATGACTACGAACCACCGACCCTTTGGCACGACCGCTTCACACCCCCGGCCAGCACCGCACGCACCAATGGTGCCGGACTCTTCGGGTTGGCGTTCTTGATCCCGATTCTCGCTCCCGCCGCGGCAACCCGCACGGAGATCTTTTACCTGCTGCTCATCGCCACCACGGTCAATCTCGTGGTGGCCTACGTCATCGCTGTCGAGCTCTCCGACTACGGCAAGACGGCCATCCAGAACCCCGACCACACCTACACGTGGTTCCACGCGTTCAGCCCACGGCGCTTTCAGGCGCTGGAGTTCTTGGCACTGGCGGTGCCCCGCCTGGGCCTGCCAATGCTCGCCGGGCTGATCACGGCGCTCGCATTAGGCCGCTTCTGGTGCGCCGGTGCGGCCATCATCGCCGCCTTCGCGACGGTCACCGCACTGCTCGCCCCGCGAGGCAGCGGCAAATTGTACGACCGTCTGGTTTTGATCTTCCTGCACTACCCCGGTGGAGCCGACGAGCGCCCCGCCGCCGGCCGGTTCGCGATGAGCGGTCTGGTGTACGAACCCGAAGCCCGCAACGCGCTCCTGGGGCTCGGGGCTTTCACCGCCGCCACCGCGATCTACTCGCTGCAAACGCTGGTTCCGACCTGGCCCGCCGTGGATCGCTACTGGTTTTTCATCACGGACTTGCCGGCCATGGACTACACGGCCATCGCACTCAGCATTTTGTTTCAGGCCTTTGGCACCGTGGCACTCGCGCGATGCACCTTCGTCGCCGCCTACGGCCAGATCCTCAAGGACCGATTCGATGCGGAGGGCAACTCATGACACCGCGATTCCAACCCGACACCCAGAGCGATTTCGACCGCTTGCAAGCCATGCTCCTGCGGCACCCCGACCCGGAGGTCCAGCGCTGGATCCTGCTCTGTCACTCGCCGTTTCTGGCGGACGAGCCGTATTTCATTCCCGCCGATCTCCTGACCGAAGGACTCTTGCTGCTCGCGCCGACCGGCAGCGGCAAATCCAGTCTCTTTCTCGATCCGTTGGTTCGGTCCATCGCTCACATGGACGTGAGCATGCTCTGCGTCAATTTCAAAGAAGGTGCCGCCAGCCGGGAGAACGCCCGACTCGCCGCCCACGCCGGCGGCAAGGAGTTCCACTACTTCACAACCCAGGACGGTTCGCCGAGCTACTGCCTGAACGTCATTCAGAATCTGCTTCGGACCGACACCCGCGGCATGACGGCGATGCTCCGCGCTGAAATCGCCACGAGTGCCATGGGCCAGAATCACGGACGCGGCTACGGACGAACGCACTATTTCGCGATGACCCTGGGGGCCGTGGCCGCACTCTTGCGACCGGAGATGCTCCCGCCCGGCCAACAGAACTTTCGCGAAATCGCCAAGCTCCTGTTCGACCCCAAGAAATTACAACTACCGGGTGTCTTCGAGGAAGCACTCCGCGAATCGGCGATGGACATCTTCACCGCCGTCTGTTCGCTGAGCGACCTCAACATTCTCAACAACCAACAGGGCATCGATCCCGGACGGCACATCGACCTGGATCAATTCGCCAGCGTCGGTTCCAACCAATTGATCTACGCCGAGCTGCCCTACGGCTCACGGCCCGAAGCGGCCTACATGACCTGCCAGACCTTCATCGCCAAGCTCACGCATCGACTGGCGAAGATGCCCTCGACATCGCGCCTCACGCACTTGCTGATCATCGACGATGCCGAACCCGCGTTCGGTCCACAACTGAGTCAACTCTTGCATGTCGGTCGCAGCAAGGGACTCGGCATCGTGCTCTCGATTCAAGGCAAACACCAGGCGGCCACGGGCAGCGACGATTACTGGCCGAGTTTGGAATCCTACGCGGCCATCAAGGTCCTCATGGGAATCGAGGACACCGATCTCTTCGATTACATCAACAAAACGGCGGGCCGCGTTCGCCGCGCCCGGCCCGCGTGGGAGGTTCCGGTTCAAGCCGACATGGATTTCGGGCAGCTGGGACCGATGCCGTACATGCCGGGTGAATGCCACTCTTACGGCTCAACCGATTATTACTACCCCCCGTACGAAACCATGGCGATCAGCATGGTGGAGGAAGCCCGCTTCGAGGGTAACAACCAGATCATGCTCGCAGCGGCACGCGGTGACATGGCCTTCGTCCGCATCCGCAAGAACGCCGGTCCCTGGCACCACCACGGCCGCACCATCCCCGTGCTCCTGAAACACGCGATCTCACGCGAACAGTACTTGGAGCGGTCCCAGGCCGCTCCCCCAAATCTGCCCGGTTCCGTCATCGTGACGGCGACCGATGCACTGGCAGAATTATTCCAACACCACGGAAGGAGGCCCGGTCGAGTCGAAGAGACGTGGAAGTCACGTCAAAACAACAACGACGATGCTCACGGACGGAAGCGTCCGCGCGCGGGCGAGAGTTTCAGCGGATGAGTTTTTCAGAAGGTGCAGAATCCGATTCGAACAGTTCGGATCGCGATCACACAGAACCCCTTTTTCAAAAGGTGCCTTATGTGGGGCCGAAAGCCAGAACGATTGAGCGCCGCCCAGAACCTGTCACGCTTCGTGCAGGGCGCGGCCATCGAGTTCGAAGACGAGAAGGAAGAACTGGAAACCGTTCAGATCACCTTGCGCGGGCTCTCCGCCTACGTGGCCGACTGCGAGAGCCGGGCACGCCTGCGGGGATCGAC
>JBGSSZ010000027.1:0-20832 GCA_041736785.1 Limnoglobus sp. | reverse complement strand
CGGATGTGAGAATGACCTCGCGGGCCCAGACCAGCATGGGCCCGACGCCCGGGCGATTCACCACAGCGCCGACGCAACGGCCTTCGTGCGTGAGCAGATCAAGTGTGAAGGTTTCGTCCCACAGACTGACGTTGGCGGCGGTTTTGGCACGGGCGATCACCGCACGCATGACCTCATAGCCAGTTGCGTCACCCAAGGCGTGCACGATTCGGCGATGGCTGTGGCCTCCTTCGCGCGTGAGGGCCAGTGCGCCGTTCTCCTCGTCGAACTTCGTGCCCCAATGGATGAGCGTTTCGATCTCGGCCGGGGCTTCGCGGACCACACGTTCGACGATTTCCCGGTCACAGAGGCCATCGCCGGCGACGAGCGTGTCCTCGACGTGGTTCTCGAATTTGTCGTCGGCTGCGAGCACGCCGGCAATGCCGCCCTGGGCATATTGACTGTTGCTCTCGGTGAGTTTGTCTTTGGTAACGACGAGAACATCAAAATGCGACGGCACTTCGAGCGCGGCCCGCAGCCCGGCCAAACCGGCACCGACGATGAGCACATCGGTGAAGCGGTGTACGGCAGTGCGACTGTCGAAGCTGACGAGATAGCGGTTCGGCATCACGGCAGTTTACAGGTTTACTTCTGTTCCTGCGCCTTGCGGGCCGCTTCGAGGAATTTCTTCTGGGCCTCGGAATACCCCGCGGGGGCGTAGGCCGGACCGCTGTGCTGCGGGCTGGTCGCGTTCACACCGGCCCGAGTTTCGACTTTTTCCGCGCCGCCTGTATTGATCTTCGGCACCTCGGCCCGCTTCGCCACCGTGGCCTCCGCGTTCACTTCGTCCGTACGATTCAGCATCTTGGTGTAGCCCTTCACGAAGTTGTCGTACTCCTCCTGAGTCCAGCCTTTGTTCTCCATGAGCCGCTTCTTGAGTTCCTCCTTCTTGAGGTCTTCGAGTTGAAGCTGACCGCTGTTGCGTGCAAACTTATCGTCGGCCTTCAGCGGCGTGCCGGTGGTATCTCCTCCGCTGCCCGGCGACCCGCTGCGGAGCTTGTCCGCGTTCTTCGCCAATTCGTTGAACATTTGCTTCAGATTTTCCGCCTGCTTTTCGGCAGCTTCTTTCTTGGCTGGATCGTTGGACTGCATGTCCTTGGCAAGCTGATCGATCCGATTCTTCGCTTGTTCAGTCACGGCTTTCTTGATCGCTTCTTTCGCGGCCCGATTCTTCTCGCCCTCCAGCGAGTTCAGGTCTTTGGCAATGTCCTTGGCGTCTTTGGGCTGCGGGTCACCCATCGGCGGGTTCTTGGCCATCTCATTGAGCGCGTCGGCAAGCTGCTGCTCGGCTGCCGCTTTCTCCGCAGCATCGCCCGACTGCAGATCCTTCGCCAACTCCTGGAACTTTTGCTCCGCGGCTTTGCGAGCCGCTTCATTCAGCTTCTCAGCTGCCTGCTGGCGGGTCTGTTCGTCTTTGGATTTCAGATCTTCCATCGCCTTCGCCGTCTCCTTTGCGTCCTTCGACTGCTGACCGCCGCCCTGTTTGGCCATTTCATTCTTGAGGTCTTCGGCCCGTTTTTCCGCGGCGGCTTTGGTGGTAGCGTCTTTCGATTGCAGATCCTTGGCCAACTGCTCAGCGTCCTTCGCTGCTTGCTCCTGCATCGCTTTGGTCATGGCTTCCTTCGCGGCGTCGCGCTTTTCCGCATCGCCGCTCTGCATCCCCTTGGCGGCGTCGTCGATTGCTTTTGAGGCCTCGCCGGGCTGGGACTTCTGCTTTGCCATCTGGTTCTTGAGGTCGTCCACTTTCTTCTCTGCTGCGGCTTTGGTGGCAGCATCCTTTGATTGCAGATCTTTGGCAAGCTGCTGTGCTTCTTTCGCGGCCTGCTCTTTCATTGCCTTGTCCAGTGCCTGGCCTGCAGCGTCATGTTGTCCAGCATCACCGTTTTTGAGATCCTTCGCGGCCTGCTCCGCCGCCTTGGAGTTTTCGCCTCCCTGCGGTTGCTTCGCCATCTCCTTGCGGATGTCGTCGAGCTTTTTCTGGGCCGCCGCCTGCGTGGCAGGATCCTTCGACTGCAGGTCCTTCGCCAACTGCTGTGCTTCTTTGGCGGCCTGGTCCTTCATGGCCTGTTCCATGGCTTTGCCCGCTGCATCTTTCTTGGCTCCGTCACCGCTCTTGAGATCCTTGGCAGCCTGTTCGACTGCCTTTGAGTGATCGCCGCCCTGCTGATTCTTCTGAGCGTTCTCTTCGGCTTTCTTCTTCAACTCATCGACTTTCTTCTCCGCCTTGGCTTTCGTGCCTGCATCCGGCGACTGGAGATCCTTCGACAACTGCTCCGCGTCGCGCTTCGCTTGATCCTTCATCGCATCGGAGAGTGACTGACTGCCAGCTTGCTGATCACCGCTGCCCGTCGACGGCTGCTCCTGCTGCGTCTTCTTTTTTAATTTGTCGAGTTTCTTCTCCGCCTCAGCCCGCTTCTCGGGATCGTTGGACTTCAGATCGCGGAACAGACTCTCGGCTTCTTTGGCCCGATCGCGACCAATTTGGTCTTCGAGCTGCTGTCGGGCCGCCTCCTGCTTGCCGGGATTCTCACTCGAAAGCTCCCGCTTGGCCTCGTCCCAATCAGGCTGGTTCTGACTGCCGCCAGCGGGTTTCTCGGTGGCGCCAGCTTGCCCGGGCGACGCAGGTTTGCTCTCGGATGCAGACGCCTGACTCTCGGGCTTCACGCCGCCGGGGTCTTTCGATTCCGACGCTGCCGTGCCACCAGTCTTGGGATCGTCACCCCCCGGCTTGCTGGTGCTCGGCTTCGGCGGTGTCTGGTTCTTGCCATCGCCTGGAGCACCCGCCTTCGCATCGTCGCCGCCCGCGGGGCCTTTCTCCGTCGATAGTTTCTTGACGCTGTCGGGCTTACTCGCCGCGTTGGGATCGGTGTTCTTCGGATCCTGACCGCGCGGAGTGCCAGCCGGATCGTTCATCGGCGATGGCTGTGGCATCGGCTTCTCACTGCCACCGGGTTCCTGCACGGGGTCGCCCGCTCCCGGTTTACCTTGCGAAGCCTCGCTGCCGGCGTCGGGTTTCGGCTCGGATTTCGCCTCGGGCTCCGGCTTTGCACCTTCGGGTTTCGCCCCGGACGCGCTACCGGGATTGCCTTCGTCGGGCATCGGCTTGGTGTCGCTGGCGCTGCCGTTATCGCCCGGTTTCTTCACAGCAGCGGGGGAGGGTTCGTCACTTGGCGGCGTGTTCCCGCTCTTGCTGTTGCCCGGCTCATTCTTCATCTTGTTGAGTTCATCCCGCACATCGGCGGCTTGATTCTTGAGGTCCGCGTCCTTGGGTGCAGGGTCGTTCCCGCCTGCGGCCGGCTTAGCGTTCTCCGTGCCCGTGTCTTCCGGTTTCGGGTTTGCACCTTCGTCTGGTTTCGCGGTGGCGTTCTCGTCTGGTTTCGCTGGATTGGGTTCGGGGTTGGTCTTCTTCTCCTGCGGTCCGGCTTGTTTGGGCCGTGGCTCCGACTGATTCATTTTCGCTTGCTTGTCCTGCAATGCCTTTTCGTCTTGGCCCCGCTGGATCACTTTCTTGGCCTGATCCGCTTTCGCATCTTCGGCTAAAAGCGGCGGGCCGAGCTTGACGGTCAGCACTTTCGACTTTCCCACATTGGCCTTTGGCACTGTGCAGTTGTCGGTCGCTTCGAGCCAGTACTCGATCAGCGTACCCTCTTTCAAGTTCAGCGTTTCGAGCTTGACAGAATCCTTGTACTCCACGCTCGTCGGCCAGGAGCCGTCACTCTCCCTGCGAAATGATGCTCCGTTTTGATATGGTTTGTCTTTCAATGCCGGACCACCAGCCACGCGCATTTTGAGCGTCACGGCTTCGACGCCGAAGTCGTCGTTTGCGGTCGCGTCGATGGTCAGCAGTCCGTTTTGCGGGAGCGTCTGCTCAGCTGCCTGTGTCGGCTTGAACGTCACCGTCGGCGCCACATCACTCAGCACACGCAGCAGGTGCGGATTCGCATCGGTGTTCGCCTCGTCCGTCGTTGCGGTGAACATCAGCCGATAGGTGCCGTTCTCCATGAGTGTGAATTTCACGGTCAGCGTGTCGTCTTTCACGGTGCCGAGCACGGGTGCAGCCACGTCGGTGACGACCATGCGGCCATCCTTGAGATCGCGATTCGCTTTCGCCGTGAGGGTGACGACCGTGCCGCGATAGGCTTCGATGTGAGGATCTTTGGTGGTTTCGCTCTTGAGATTCAGATAGGCGGGATATTCGTATTTCACCTCGTACGCAGTGAAAACAGGACGTGGCCGCACGGTGACTTTGTGCTCACTGGTGACGGCATCGCCGCCCGCGACGCGGTACCAGAACCCGTTCTGAACGAGATGCTGCGGCACCCGGATAGACCATTCGCGGTTGCCCGTCGGCTCCAGATTCACTTCCTCGAAGCTGTCGCTCGCGACATTGTGCCGCAGCAGAGCCCGCACGCGGTCCGGTGCCGCGGCATCGGGCTCGCGACCGTCAACACTCACTGCAATGGTGAGCGGCGTCCCGGCAGTGATCGTGGTGTCACCGCCAGTCGGCTGCAGCAGTGTGAGACTCGTGCGGGCCGCGATAGGGCTCGACGAAAACGGATTCAGTGCCCGTCCCACGAGCGATGCGAAAACTGTCGGCTTGAAGGTGAGGAAGAGCACAGCGAGGATGACTACGAGCGCTGCGACTGCGGAGCCGCTGTAGATCAGCAGTCGCGATTCCGTCGCGCGGTTCGGGTCGGCATTGGCCAAGTGCTTCGCGGCCCGGGCTGCGACGGCATTCCGCACGCTCTCAGGCATTGTCGCGTCGTGCAGGTCGACCCAATTCACCACACTGTTCTTGGCATCGTCCACGGTTTCTTCGACCCGCTTCGCCGCGTAGAGCGGATTGACCACCAGCCGCAACGGCTGCAAGAGATAGCGATAGGCGATCACAGCGAGTGACGCTGCGAGTGCCAGCCAACCGAGTTGACGCAGTGTGGCGTCGAGCGTGAGCCACTTGTCGAGCGTGATCAGCACCGCCACATACGCCAGCAGTGTCACGACCATCAGCAGACCGCCCACGGTGAGATCATGCAGACGGATCTTGCCAGCGGTCGACTGCAGGTGCTCCTGCACTTCGACGGCGTTCTTTTCGGGGGCGGTCATCGTGGCCATGCAATCGCTCCTGCAACTTTCAAGCTATTCGCATTCTATCATGCGAACTTTGCCCCGGACTGTGACGTGACGTGTGAAGTACGCACTTCGAGCGTCCACGTTGGGAAAACGCAGGCAATCCGTTACAATATCTGCACTTGCAGCGAGGGCGGGCGGTATGTTCATCGGCGAAGCGATCGGGCCGTTCAAGATCGAACGCGAACTCGGCAGCGGCGCCATGGGCACCGTCTACCGCGCCATCTTCCAGCCCGACGAGGGCAAACCAAAGCTCGTCGCGCTCAAGATCGTTGCACTCGGCCTGCTGGGCAATGAAGGTGCCATGGCCCGCTTCGAACGCGAATCGGCGATTCTCAAACAAATGCGGCACACGAACATCGTGCGGCTGATCGCCACGGGGCGATACAAGAAAACACCATTTATCGCGATGGAGTTTGTCGACGGCGAGCCGCTCGACCGCGCGCTCTACCGCCGCGGTCGGCTCGGCTGGGAAGAGGTCGTCGCCTACACCAAGCAACTCTGCTCCGCACTGCAGTATGCCCACGACAAAGGCATCATTCACCGGGATCTCAAGCCCTCGAACCTCATGATCACTCGCGAGGGCATTCTCAAGCTCACCGACTTCGGCATCGCCAAGGACCAGGACGTAACCGCACTTACGGGCATGAACAGCACCATCGGCACAGCAGCTTATATGAGCCCCGAGCAGTGCAAAGGCGATAAAAACCTGAGCGGCAAGAGCGATCTCTATTCGCTCGGCATCTGCATGTATGAGCTCATTGTCGGCAAGAAACCATTCACCGCCGACACGACTATCGACATGTTTTTGAAGCATGTCAATGATAAACCGGTGCGGCCAACGCGACTCTTGCAGGACCTGCCAGTCTGGGTCGAAACGATGATCCTGCACCTGATGGAAAAGGATCCGGAGAAGCGACCACTCGATGCCGCGACGGTGGGACGCATGCTCGAGGAGATCGAAGCGAAAGTGGCGGCACAGGAGAGCGCGGGCGTCACCGTCGCCAATGCCCGGCGGACCGACCGCAAGCTCACGGACGGCGAACTCGACGAGACTGACCGCGAAGCTGCCCGAACCCTCCGCGAATCCCGTCATGGAAAACGCCGGAAGAAGAAAACCAAAGCAAACTCGCGGTCGTGGCTGAAGTTCGTGCCGCCGGTGCTGGGGCTCGTCACCATCATCGCGATCATCGTGATACTCTTCAGACCTGAAGGCCCGGAGAAGCACTTTGCCAAGTTGGAAGCCGCTTCAACGGTCGATGACAAAATCACCGAGGCGAAGAAATTCCTCGATCGCTTCGGAGGCAGTGGCGGTCCGACTGTGGAACAGGCACGGGCGATCCTGTACGACGCACGAGGTCAGAAGCTTGACGCAATTCTGGAGAAGCGATTCAACTCGAAGGGGCTGCACAATGTCCGCGGTGGCGAGGACGATGAAGCCTATGCACTGGCGTGGGCCGCGCTCGACGCCGAGCAGAAAGGGGACCTGGGCCGTGCTGGCGATCTTTGGACGAAAGTGAAAGCTCGCGGACCTGAAATCAAAGATGACTATGCTGACGGCTGGATCTGGCTGGCAGACCAGCACTTGGCCGACATCAGCCAGATCGACGAATCCATCAAACAGATGATGGCGGAATTGAAGGATTTTCAAGTCGCGAATCCGGAATGGAAAATCGATCCGCTCGAGCCGCGGTCATTTGCTCTCACCGCGATCCGGCTCGGTGGTCTGGGCGGGCCGCCAAGTGTGGTCAGCTTCGGCAAGCCGCTGCCAGTGTTCAAGGATAATGCCATGCTCGCGAAGACCTGGCACAATCTGGCGGACCAAACGCGGGGAAAAACGGGGGATCGAGCGTGGTATCTGCTGGCCACGCGCGAAGGCAAACCGTTGGCCGAACTCAAACCCGACGCCACGCCCCTCGGCACGCGGTTGATGGAGCAACTGGCGAAGATCCAAGCCAGATGGAAGGAAGTGGCAGCGGATCCCAATGCGGATGTCGGTCGCCGCGATTGTCGCAATCGCACGCGCGACATCGTGGAACTCTTCGGCGACGACAGCGATCCGGCTGTCAAGGCGGTGGTCGAGAACGCGAAGAAGTTGCTCGCCGAGATCGAAGCGAAGAAATGAAACGGAGCAGTTGAAATGCCGAGTGCCCAGGCCCGCCCCAAGTCGCTCGCCGCGTTTGAACGCGCCCAGACGCTGATTCCCGGTGGAGTCAACAGCCCAGCCCGGGCCTTCGGCGGCGTCGGCGGCAGCCCGCTTTTCATCAGCCGTGCCGACGGGCCGTGGCTCTACGATCTCGACGGGCATCGCTACCTCGATTTCATCGGCTCCTGGGGCCCGATGATCCTCGGCCACCGTCACCCCGCGGTGATCGCTGCGGTGCAGGAAGCGATCCAGCGCGGCAGCAGTTTCGGCGCACCCTGCGAGCAGGAAAGTGAACTCGCTCAGCTAGTGATTGACGCTGTGCCGTCGATCGACATGGTGCGGTTTGTCAGCAGCGGCACCGAGGCGGCCATGAGTGCGATCCGCCTCGCCCGCGGCTTCACCCGCCGCGACAGAATCATCAAGTTCGCCGGCTGCTACCACGGCCACGTCGACGCTTTGCTGGTCGCTGCGGGATCGAGCGCGCTCACTCTCGGCGTGCCATCGAGCCCCGGTATCCCCAAGGGCTGCACCGACGATACACTCGTGCTGCGCTACAACGATGTCGCCGAACTTGCGTCGGCATTCGCCACGCACGGCAGCACAATTGCCGGAGTGATTCTGGAACCAGTCGCGGGAAACATGGGCCTCGTCGCGCCGAGCGAGGAGTTCCGCCGCGAACTTCGCCGACTCACTCACGAGCACGGTGCCCTGCTCATCTACGACGAAGTGATGACGGGATTCCGACTCGCCTACGGCGGCGCTCAAGAACTCCTGAACGATTCGCCCGACATCACCGTGCTCGGAAAGATCATCGGTGGCGGCTTCCCGGTTGGCGCTTATGGAAGTCGCGCAGACGTGATGAACAAGATCATGCCCGCCGGCCCGGTCTTTCAAGCGGGAACGCTTTCGGGCAATCCCGTGGCCATGGCTGCCGGCATCGCCACGCTGACCGAACTCAAGCGGAATCCACCATATGCAGAGCTTGAGAACCTCGCGAAGCGAATCGAATCCGGGCTGAAATCGAGCTTGCCCACGCAATTCAATCGTATCGGCAATATGTGGACGCTCTTCTTCAACGACGCACCGGTGACCGACTACGACACCGCCCGCCGCAGCGACGTGAAGCGATTCGGTCAGTTTTTCTGGGCGATGATGGACCGCGGCTACTATCTACCGTGCAGCCAGTTTGAAGCGGCATTTCTGATGACGGTGATGACACCCGACATGATTGACGGTTTCGTACAGGCGGCCAATGAAGCATTGCAGAAAATGTCATCAGCAGGATAGCCGTGAGCAAGAAGCCGTGAGTCAGTCGCATCTTCGATCGGCGATTATGCCCATTTCATGCTGGCGAGTCCGCTCACCACGGCGGGATGGATCACTGTGCTCGTGGCGAGCAAGCCAAGCTTCTGCTTGTATCCAGCGCCGCCATAGCGGATCTCGTCGCCGCGCAAACCGCTGACCACGCCGCCGGCTTCGGTCACCAGGATATGACCGGCGCAGATGTCCCAGTCGCTGAAGTTGTTGTAAGTGTTCACGTAGATGTCCGCTTCACCGCGGGCGACGACCGCCATCTTCACGCCGGCACTGTACATCTCGAGCACCTTCGCCGGTGCCAGCATCGCGGCCGGTGGTGAGAGCACGCCGGGGCGGGAATGGCTCTGCACCAATGTGCTGCGGGTCAGCTCCGATTCGGTACGTACGGCGCATTTCCGCGGCTCGCCGTTGCCGATTTTCGTCCAGCAACCGGCACCCAGTGAGGCGTAGGTGTAGGTCATCGTCGTGGGCTCCAGCAAAACGCCGGCGACGGCCGCACCGTCGATGGTCAGGCCGATCATCACAGAGAACTCCCCGTTTTTCATGGCGAAGCCGCGGGTGCCGTCGATGGGATCGACGACCCACATGCGACCATTGGCACTGGCACCAGTTTTTGACGCGTTGCCCTCCTCGGCACAGAGTCCGTCGTTCGGAAAGTTTTTCGCGAGGAAGTGCAGTATCAGGTCCTGCGAGCCGCGATCGATCTCGGTGCTGATGTTGGCGGGGGCGTTTGGAATCGGCACGAATTTCTCGTATTCGGCCCTGATGTAGTCGCCGGCAATGGTGGCAGCATCGAGTGCGACCTGCAACTCGGAAAGGACGTTGATTGTCATACGAATAGTGTAGGAACATCCGCCTCAGGACTGCCCATGGATGATGCCGACGATCCACCGCTGCCGGTGGCGAAACGGGTCCACAAGGAACCGACCGTGAGTCGTGCGCCGCCGGCGGGGAAGAAATTTCCCTGCCCGTCATGCGGAGCGCGGCTCGACTACAATCCGTCGGAGCGCGGGCTGTCGTGCCCCTACTGCAACTTCACCGAGCAGATCGACGCGACCGATGCGGAGGTCGCGGAGCGTGATTACTTCAAGTATCTCGACAAGCTCGTGGCGGCGCGGCAAATCCACACCATCGCCGATCATGCCCGCGAGACCAAATGCGGCGCGTGCGGGGCAATGGTGATTCTCGAAGACAATGTGGCCGCGGATCAGTGCCCGTTCTGCCACACGTTTCTGGAGGGTGAGCCGCGACCGGTGGAGGGGTTGATCGAGCCGGAGAGCGTGCTGCCGTTTGCGGTCGATCTGCGCGGCGCACGGGAACGATTCACCAAGTGGCTCGAAAGCCTGTGGTTTGCGCCCAATGCACTCGCGAAGATCGCCAACCTCGGTCAACTTACCGGTGTCTACGTGCCATACTGGACCTACGACTCCATGACCTACACCCGCTACACCGGTGAGCGCGGCGACAACTACACCGACTACGTCACCGTGACGGTACGCGACTCCAACGGCAACATGCGAACCGAGAGGCGGCCGGTCACGCGGATCGCCTGGACCTGGGTCAGCGGCGAGGTGCAGCACTTCTTCGACGACGTGCTGGTCTGCGGCTCGCTGAGCCTGCCGCCCAAGCTTGTGCGTGATCTCCCGCCCTGGGATCTGCCACAACTGCTGCCGTTTCAGTCGAGCTACCTGAGCGGCTTCCGCACCGAGCACTACGCGGTTGGACTGCAGGACGGCATGAAAGAGGCCAAGTCGCTCATGCAACCGGTTATCCGCCAACTGATCTGCAATGACATCGGCGGTGACCACCAGCGCATCAGTAAACATCAAACCAAATACAGCGCCATCACCTTCAAGCACACGCTTCTGCCGGTGTGGATTGCGGTCTATCGCTTTCACGAGACGGTCTATCAGATTCTGGTCAACGGCCGCACCGGCAAGGTCGTGGGCAAGCGGCCGTGGAGCACCTGGAAGATCGTGCGGCTGATCCTGCTCATCCTGCTGGCTGTTGGCGTGCTGGCGATTGTGTTCAGTCAGTTTTCTGCGAGCAAAACACGTCATTCCTCGCTCAGGGCAGACCCGCCCATTTGCGCACGATCCACTCCGCTGCGAGCACTGCCAGCAGGACCGCGAGAGTCAGCCACGATTGCCGCACGGGGCGCAATAGCGTCACCTCACGCGTGGCGGAGCGTTCCGCTAGGCGTTCAACCAACGTGCTGGCGGTCGCCGGTGTGACCACCGTGCCGCCGCTGACTTTGGCAAGCTCGTCGAGCAAGGTGATGTTCGCCGAGAGATCGATCAGTTCCTCGCTGTCAGGCGGCACTACTTCAAACGCTGCCCGCAGTTTCGCGGCACGACCATCGGAGCCGGGCGGGCCGACGAGTTCACTGGCCAACTCGGGAATATCAAGCTCGACGGCGTACTTGCCCGGCAGCAGGCCGCTGATTCTCGCTTCCAGATCGCGAGGCCGTCCCTCGGCTGTGGTCAGTGGCACGAGCGCTTCCTGATCCTCCTTGCCGCCGACAGTCTCAGGCAATCGCACGATCCGCACGGCTTTGCGCGCCTGCGGCGGCAGCGGCTTCAGAGACTCTGCGATCCGCACCACGACTTCGACATCCTGCCCGCCGCGATAGACCGGTTCACGCGGCCCGAAGCGGATCGTGCCCGCGGCATTGCTCACCGGCAGCAGCCGATCCGACGACGCCCACTGAGCGACCTGACTCCAGAAGCGATGGTGAAAGTAGTCGCCCGTCTTGAAACGCCAGCGCCAAGTCGCATCGAGGCCGACGAAGAGCACGCGGCCGAAGCCGAAGCTCTGCCGAGTGATGATGGGCTGACCCTGCGGCCCAGTGGCGAGCACTTCCGCGCCGTCTTTCGGTGTGCCGGTCACGCACCAGTGCTGCAGCGGGAACCGATCCCAGGCGGCGCGACTCTCGCCGTTCGTGTCGGCCATTGTCAGAAACCAGATTCGATCCCCCGCAGGTGTCAGTTCCACCGGAAAGCCTTCGACGCTGTCGACTGTCAGCGGATCGCGAATGGGCAGCAGCTTTCGCAGCGGTTCGTCGTCCTGCATGTAGGCCAGCGGCATCGCGCGCTTGCCCGCGGAAAGCACCAGTGTCCCACCCGACTCACTGACATATTTTTCGAGTTGCTGCCGCTGTGCTGTCGTCATCTGTACAAGCTCGACATCGCCGATCACGACGGTGTCGTAGCCCGCGAGGATGGTGAGATCTTCAGGCAAACTGCGGGCTGGGACGCCACTGGCCCGCAGCTCACTCTCCTTCACCACACCGATTCGCGGCTGCCGGAAGACGATGCTGCGCACGTCCATGTTCGGGTCGCGGCCGAGGCAGGTGTGCAGATAGTGAAACTCCCAGCGGGCCTCGCCGTCGATGAGCATGACGCGAGCCCGGTCTTTGACCACGTTGACCCGAGCCGTGCGGCGGTTGTTTTCCGGGAATCGATCATCCTTGCCCGCGTCGGCGTGAATCACCAGCCGCTGCGGACCGGGATTGTCCAGCTTGGCTTTCAGCGTGAGTTGATAGGTGGCATCCGGGCCAGCGTGCTCGATGGTCTCGACCTGCGGTGGCTGTTTACTGTCAGGATTCTCCAGCGTGACGGTGATCGGCCCGGGCTGCCAGGCAGTGACGCGCACTGCGACATCCACGGGTACGGTGCTTCCCTTGAACACAGTCCCCGCTGCGGCCCGTGCCGATACGATTGCGACATCCGCCGGGGCGTCACGCGGAGCCATTACGATCGAATGCACCGGTGCCATTCGCTCGCCAAGTTCTCTCGCTCGCGGCAGTGGCGACGTGCCCCAATTGTGCCGGCCATCCGTGACGAGGATCACACCCAGCAGTTTTGAAGACTCGTTTTCACCATCGGCAGCGCGGGTGAGCGGCAGCTTCAAATCAGTGCAGATGAGCGAATTGCTCGCAGAAGTGTCTTTGATCGTGGATGGATTTGTCCGAGCCTCCGTACGGAACGGCTCCAGCTTCTGACCGAATCCGACGATCTCGACTTGATGCTTCGATTTCAGCGTAGACACCAAGTCGCGCTCAAATAGTAGTCGCCGGGCCAGTTCGAGCCGCGACGTGGTGTCAATGCGTTTGAGCACTTCTTCGTATCGTGTCCGTTCGCCTTCGCTGCCAAACAGCGGCTTCCGCCCGACGTCGGCATCCGCGGCCCATGAGGAAAGCTCGCTGTCTCCGGCCAGATCCTGCACCAGATTCAGTTGCATTGCCAGTCGCAGCTTCTCACCCAGCGGGCGGTTCGGATCGCTGATCCGCATACTGTCGGAAAGATCGACGGCCACCAGCACCCGACCCGGTACCTCCTCCGTGCGCGTGCGGGTCAACGCCGGGTCGAGCAGCAACAAGCCGGCAAGCATTCCCACAAGCAGCAGCCGCAAACCGAGCAGCACGCGTGCGGTGCGCGGGGGCACGTGCTGAAGCTCGCGCCGATAGAGCCAGACAATCAGCGCGAGAGTGCTCACGGCAACACAGGCGACGACACCGATCCGCAGCGGCAGGGACAGACTCGGGAAGGGCAGGGCGAACGAGAGTGTCGCGTCAGTGAATGGCAAGTGCATAGGCAGTGCGGAAACCTGAAGCCGATCATGTGAGTATACGCTGATTCAACAACGCCGCTGGCGAAGAACCCGGCCCGATTGGTAAACTCTCTTCATGCCTTCCACCTGTCCGCGCTGCGAACGCTCCACCGACACCGACGGTGCCGCGTTCTGCATGTTCTGCGGCGAGCGACTGAGCGACCCGCATGCGACTATCGCACACGTCGCGGCTGAAGAAGGCATGGACAACGGTATGCCCTCGCGGATCGGCGGCTATCGCATTCTCCGCCGGCTCGGCGAAGGGGGCATGGGCATCGTCTACGAGGCAGAAGCCGACGAAAGCGGGCACCGCGTGGCGGTGAAGCTGCTTTCCAACCGGCTGGCGGCGAACCCCATGTCGGTCGAACGCTTCAAGCAGGAAGGCCGTCTGGCCAGTCAGATCAGCCATCCGCGCTGCGTCTTCGTCTACAGTGCCGATGCCGATCTCGGGCGACCCTTCATCGTCATGGAACTGATGCCGGGGCTGACGCTCAAGGACCTCGTCGAGCAGCAGGGCCGACTGTCGCCACAGGACGCGGTGGCGCGGATCATCGACGTCGTCGACGGCCTGATCGAAGCCCATCGACTGGGACTGATCCACCGCGATGTCAAACCCTCCAACTGCTTTCTGACAGCCGACGACCGCGTCAAGGTTGGGGACTTCGGTCTCTCGAAATCGCTTCTCGAATCGGAGGACGGTGGACAACTTACCGGCACCGGGGCCTTTCTCGGAACTGTGCTCTTCGCTCCGCCTGAACAAATCCGCGGCGAAGAGGTCGGCTACGACTCCGATGTCTACTCCGTTTGCGGCACTCTGTATTATCTGCTCGCGGGACGGGCACCTTACCAGCACGAGAGCATGACTGCCGCTCTCGCGAAGGCCATCTCGGAGCCACCACCTTCACTGCGGCGACTGCGGCCCGATGTGCCACGGATGCTCGAGCGGCTGGTGCTCAAAGGCCTCGAGCGCGACCGCAAGCGACGGTTTGTCTCGCTCGAAGAACTGCGCGACGCCCTGCAGCAACTCATGCCCGAAGAGCAGGTGCCCGCCCGGACGCGGATGCTGATCGCTGCATATCTGGTCGACACGGTTCTGACCGTGCTTCTAGTTCAGTTACCAGTCGATCTCTTTGAGTGGCTCGTCGGGTTCAGCGACTGGCTCTTTGGCGGAGACACGCTCGTCGATCCCGTCGCCACAGTGGGTTATGTGCTTTATTTTGCACTGTGCGAGGGTTTTGCTGGAGCAACTGTCGGCAAATGGCTGCTGGGGCTGCGCGTCGTGCCAGTGGGTTCGGTCGGGCCGCCGGGCTTCGGGCTGGCAACGCTCCGCGCCGGGATCTTTCACTTCGGCTGGCTGCTGCTTTGGCTTGGCGTGATCTGCATAGTCGAGATCCCCGCATTCGGTCTGCCGATCGGCATTGCACTCGTCATTGGCGGCATTGCATTCCTCTCCTACCGCGTGCGCCAGCCCAACTCGAACCGTGGGCTGCACGACCTTGCTTCAGGTTGCCACGTCGTCAAGGCTCCGCGACGGCAGCACCGCATTCGACTCACCAGTCTGTCACCATCGCGAATTGAGAAGTTCACCGAGTTGGTCAGTCTGCCAGCGGAGCTAGGCGGCTGCATGCCACGGGGTCAACTGGTTCAGGACAGCGACGGCAGCGAGGTCTGGCTTGCCGACGACCGCTCGCTGGGCCGCCGCGTTTTACTGCACCTTCTCCCGAACACTGCGCCCACGACAATTCCACCCACGCGCCACGCCCGGCTTCGACTCCTCGGCACGGGCGACGTGCAATGGCAAAAGCGTGAGTGCACCTGGCATTCCTTCGCGGCTCCAGCTGGGGCACCGATCGCCGACATGATCCACCCCAACCAACCGCTCGACTGGGCCGATGCCCGACTCCTGCTGGAGCAGGTCGTCGAAGAGCTTCACATGGCCGAGCACGACGACTCGCTGCCCCGAACACTCAGCCTGAATCAGATCTGGGTCGAACCGGGCGGGCGGGTCTTCCTGCTCGACTTCGCACTGCCATCACGAATCGCAACTGAGCCAGTCGAAACCACGCTTGATCTGATTCGCGAAATGACTACGCTCCTGCTCGAAGGCACACCGCGACGCTATGGCCAGGCGGTGCAAGCCCCGCTGCCGCCGAAAGCCTCAGCGATTGTCAATCGCCTGTTCGTCGACGAGTCCGCCTACTCGGATGTCGCAGAACTGCACTGTGAACTAGCGGACAGCCATGCCTACGAACCGGTCGTGACCCGCAAACTCCGGACCACGCATCTGGGAATTGCCACGCTGCTGCTGGCGCTTCCGATCCTGATCATGTTCGTCTACTCTGCGATGATCAGCTACATCGCCGCGACCATTTCGTGGACCTCACTGCAGGCGACTCACGCAGTGCGGGTCGGCCTCGATCAACCGGCCGTCTTGAAGTCGTGGCAGGCGGATCACAGGCTCAGAGAACCCCTCGATCCGCAGCACCTGGCGAACACCCGTCAGCACCTGCAGCAGATCATGACCGAACGCGACGCGGAGATCGCACGGGAAATTTCTTGGCTCTCGCGGCCCGAACGCTACATGTTCAGCCGAACGCAGATGCTCGACGATCCGCAGCAGATGGATCCGGGTCAACTCACGCCGGTCGAAGTGGAAGCAGTGATCAGTCAGATCACCGAGCCTGAAGAAAACGCAGCGTTCAGCAGCATGCGCTATTCACTGCTCTCTGTTGCCGCGTTTGTCTGCTTTGTATTCCTGTCGATCTTCGCCGCCTGTGCCTTTCTCTTCCGCGGTGGTGTGGCCTACCTCCTGGCGAACGTGGCCCTCGTTCGCGGCGATGGCCGACCCGCAGGGCGATTCCGCTGCATGATCCGTGAAATCGCCCTCTGGATGCCCTTTGTGACTGTGCTGCTGGTGACGGCGTTCATTCAGGTCCAATGGCCTGCATGGCTGCTCGGTCGCACGATCGCCATTGCCTGTGCGGTCGCCGTGCTGGTCATGTATGCAGCGATCGGCTTCCGCCACCCCGTCCGCGGTCCGCTCGACCGCATCATCGGGACGTACCGCGTGCCGGTCTAGAATTGCTCTTTTCCAGAGACCCGGAATCATTTAGAGTCGTGACACCACGGTGGAAGGGAATTTCCATGGCAGCGACTGCCAACGATCTTACGCGACAGCAACTCGACGAACTCGACGCACTGCTGCAGCGAATGCTGACGGTTCCAGCAACAAAAGCGGATTCGGAACCTGTCACGAGGACACAAACGGACAACGGTTGGCGAGCGGATCCGCCTTCCGGTCCTTCGCCACCGCATCTGGATGGAAACGCTCTCCATCTGCTCGCGGAACCAGCTCCACTCACACAGGCCCCGTTGCTCCCCGAGCCGGAAGTCCCGCCGACCCCGGCGATGCTGTTTGTGCCCGAGCCACCGGCTCCGGTCGGCGTGCTCGAACTGCCGGAAGAGTTCGATGCGCTGAATCTCGCGGAACTGACTGCTCAACCAACTGTGGATCTCAGCGTCGCACCTGCCGAGGCGAAAGTTGCCAAGGTGCACCCGGCCGCCTATCCGCTCTTCGCGATGAATTGGCTGCTGGAGGGCACGCTCAAACTCAGCGGCCCGCCGGGAGTTCTGATGACCAGTCGCGTCGCCAAGAACACGCTCGCAGCGTGTGGCATCATCATGATGCTCGGAGCCGCACTCTGGACCGCACAAGGTTTCTGCCTCGTAAAGCTCCCACTCGACAAAGTCCTGAAGCGGAACTGACTCACTCCATGCGAAAAGCGGTCTTCGGATCTTTCTCGTGGCGGATCTCGTCCACGGGATCCTGCTTCATCCAGCCCGCGTAGAGTCGATTGGCACCGTTGAACACCAGCCCGTCCCTGTCGCCGATGTTCTTGTAGCCATGCACAACACCTGCCGGCACGATCAGTGCAAACGGGTCAGCCTCGCCCGCGTCTTTCACTTCCTTGGCACCGAAAGTCGGCGAGGTTTCGCGGTTGTCCCAGAGATAGACGCGGAACGTCGAAGGACCAAAAAAGCAGAAGTAATCCGCCTGATCAACGTGTTCGTGGGGCCCGCGTCCGACGCCGGGCTTGGTCTGAGAAATGTACGCCATCTGCGGATGGAACGTCGGATCAATCAGGTCGATGCGGAAGAGCTCCACGAGCCAGCCGCGAGCGTCGTTGAAGAACTTCAGCGGGATCCATTTCACGTCGTGAATCGGCGACGGCACGCAGAACTTTTCGAGTTTGACATCCATGACAAATCCTCAACAGGAGTGTGCTGTATTGCAGTTTTGGCGGCCGACGTCAATCGCTGCCGAAGAGCGATTGGATTTGCGGCCGGGCTTTCTTGAGTCGTGGTCGCCGCGACGACTCCTGCACGGGCGTCTGGTGCGGAGATTCCAGCGACGCCAGCACCGCCTCGGCACGCGCAAGGATCGTCTCTGGAAGACCCGCCAGTCGTGCCACGTGAATGCCGTAGCTCTTGTCCGCGCTTCCGCTGGCGATCTTGTGCAGGAAAATCACCTCGCCTTTGTCTTCCACAACGCGGACCGTGTGATTCCGCAACCGGGGCAACACTTCCGAAAGCTGTGCCAGTTCGTGATAGTGCGTGGCGAAGAGGGCCCGACACGCGGTCACATCGTGGAGATGTTCGGTGATGGCCCAGGCCAGTGAAACGCCGTCGTAGGTGCTGGTGCCGCGGCCGATCTCATCGAGGATTACCAGACTTTTCTCGGTGGCGTTGTTCAGGATATTTGCCGCTTCGGTCATCTCGACCATGAAGGTGCTCTGCCCGCGGCCAAGCTCGTCACTGGCACCGACGCGGGTGAAAATGCGATCAGTCAGGCCCACCGTCGCCTGGGCCGCGGGGACAAAGCAACCGATGTGTGCGAGGAGCGTCAGCAACGCGACCTGACGGATGAACGTGCTCTTGCCACTCATATTTGGCCCGGTGATCAGCCAGAACTGACCATCGTCCGCACTGAATGTGACATCATTGGGCACGAGCGTTCCTGCGGGCAGGATGCAATCCAGCACCGGATGACGACCTTCGCGGATATCGAGTACGGCTTCGTCACGGATTGTCGGCCGGACATAGTTCCGCGACACGGCCAACTCGGCGAATGACGCGAGCACGTCAATCGTGGCCAGCACTTCGGCGGCAGCCAGCAATTGTGGCGTCTGGGTACCGACCGCATCGCGGAGAGCAAGAAAAAGCTCAAACTCCAGTGCCTTCGATTTCTCCTCGGCGGTGAGTACCTTCTCCTCATACTCCTTCAACTCCGGCGTCACGTATCGCTTGCAGTTCTTGAGTGTGCGCTCATGCATGTAGTTCGCGGGGACCTTGCTCTCGTGCGAGTTGGTGATCTCGATGTAGTAGCCGATCACATGCGTGTAGCCGACCTTGAGGCTGTGGATGCCGCTGCGGGTGATCTCCTGAGCCTGATAGCGGGCGATCCAGCTTTTGCCGTCGAGCGTGAGTCGTTTGAGTTCATCAAGTTCATTGCTGTAGCCGTCACGAATGATCCCACCGTCTTTCGCTCCCAATGGTGCCTCATCGACGAGAGCCTGATCGAGGGTGTCCCGCAGGTCGGCGAACAACTCAACTCGGGCTTCAAGTTCGTTCAGCAGCGATGCTTTTCGATGGCTGATCTTGGCCTTGAAAGCGGGAAGCTGCCGCAGCGTGCGTGCGATGGCGACGAGGTCCCGTGGTGTCGCCCGTGCGGTTGCAGTGCGCGTCGCCAGTCGCTGCAGATCGGCAGTGAGTTGCAAGAGCTCACGAAGGTCGCTCCGCAACGAGGTCTGTGTGCAAAGCTCACCGACGGCATCGAGGCGGGCTTCGATTGGCAGGCGCTCCGCGAGCGGGGTCAGCAGCCACTCGCCAAGCAGCCGTGCTCCCATCGGAGTGACGCAGCGATCAAGCACCGAGAGCAGCGAGCCCTCGCGGGAATTCTCCCGCAACGTGCGCGTGAGTTCGAGGCTGCGACGCGTCACTTCGTCCAGCGCCAGGAACTTCTCCGGCTGATGTGGCTGCAGCCTTTGCAGATGCAGCAGGCTCGATTTCAGCGTCTCGCGGAGATAGATGACAATCGCCCCCGCAGCGGTCAGGCACGCCTGTGAGTCATCGAAACCGAAGCCGGCCATCGTGAGCACTTGGAATTGCTGCTTGAGCGCATCGACCGAGGAGACCGCATCAAAGGTCCAGTCCGGTCGCACGGTGATCGATTTCTGCCGCGTGGTCGTCAGCAGATCGCTTCCGTGTGACTCGGGGACCAGGCACTCCGCAATGCTGAGCTTGTCGTAGTCGTCGGCCAAGGTCGCGGCGTCGAGGTCGGCAGCGAAAAAAAGCCCTGTCGAGAGATCAACCCACGCGAGGCCGACGCGGTCGCCCCGACCACGCACAATTGCCGCAAGATGATTGGCCTGTTTGGGATCGAGGAACTCCTCGTCGGTGACAGTCCCAAGAGTGACGACGCGTGTCACTTCGCGGCGAATGATTTTCTTGCCCGCGGTGGAGGGTTGCTCCATCTGCTCGACAACCGCGACCCGCTCCCCGGCCGCCAGCAGCATACGCAGGTAGTGTTCGAGCTTCGACAGCGGGAAACCCGCCATGGGTGTCTCTTCGCGCTTAGTCAGCGTGAGCCCCAACAGCTTGGAGCCGTGGACCGCGTCGGTGCCGAAGAGTTCGTAGAATTCGCCGTTCTGAAAGAAAACCATCATGCCAGGATGCTGGGCCCGGGCGGCCTGCAGTTGCTGCATCATGGGCGTCAGCGAGGGGGCATCGTCCGGCATGGGGTCAGGAGGAGCCGTTGCGGAGCTTGGACATGGTGATCACGTTGCCGCGATCGTTGTAGTTGACGTCGGTCATGAACTTACGAATCATCAGCAGACCGCGACCGCAGGGCTTGCAGATATTCTCCGGCAGCGTGGGGTCGGGCACGTCGTCCACACAGAAGCCCTCGCCTTCATCCTCAATGCGGATGTTGAAGGCTTTATCGTCGATGGAATACTGCACGTGGACTTTCTTGTCCGAATCCAACTGATTGCCATGCTTGATGGCGTTGACGAGCGCTTCCTCGAGCGCCAGTTCTACGGAGAAGAGATCCTTCTCATCGAAGTGGGCTGCAGCCAGTGCTTCCTTGACGTCGCTCTGGATGCGACGGACCTCCCCGAGCTCGCTCGGGATCACAAGGTCCACGGTCGTGGCGGATTGCGGCATGGGCCAGTCTCGCAGAGCATCGGGGCGTCAGAAGGACTCAAGACCCTTCTGCTCGTTGGCCACGATCTTGAGCATCTTGTCGAGCTTGGTGAGTTCGAAGATCTCGAGAATGCCTTTGGAGATATTGGAGAGCACCAGTTTGCCGCTGACCTGAGTGAGCCGCTGATGGAGGCGGATGAGCTTGCCCAGTGCGGCACTCGACATGAACTCGACGTTAGCGAAGTTGAGCAGCAGTTTGCGGCGGCCGAGTTCGTCCACAAGCCGGAACAGGTCGTCGCCGATCATCTGGATGTTCTGCTCATCGAGAATCTTTTTGTCGACGAAGTTGACGACGGTGATGTCGCCGATGTCTTCCACGACGAGGCGCT
>JBGSSZ010000697.1:0-2184 GCA_041736785.1 Limnoglobus sp. | reverse complement strand
TGGCGAGCCCGTGCCGATGCCCTACGGCGGCCAGAATCTCGAAGCCTACGAGGCCCATGGCGGCTGGATCGCGTCGGGAACGGACTTGGTTCGTTTCGCGTCCGCTTTCGACGATCCCGCCCGGTGCCCAATCTTGAGTCGGGAGTCGCTCGAGGAGCTTGCCAAACGACCGAGCCATGCCAAATCCGCAGCGGCGACTTTCTACGGGTGCGGGTGGAATGTACGACCCGACAAACCGACTCCCACTCTCTGGCATAGCGGGCTGATTGGGGGAACCAGCACATTGCTGGTCCATCGTTCCGATGGTCTGAATTGGGCGGTGCTCTTCAACACCGACCGCAGTCCCGAAGGGAAGACGCTCTCGAGTGTGATCGACCCATTGCTGCAGGACGCCGCGGCGAATATTTCGAAGTAGGCGTTGGTAAGTGGGTTGTTGACCGCAATCGACTGGAACTACTCGCCTATCTGGAAAATCACGGCTTCAACTGCACTCCCCGCAGCCTTCGAGGCAGACGCTGCTGGACACGGATTCAAACTCGGTGCGCCTCGAAATCAGTGCCATCAACCATCAACCGGCCGCAGGGTGTTCGCCATTGGCACGCTGGGCTTCGTCGGCGAAACCCGTTTCGGACAACTCAAACCAACGCACACCCCGCACTGCAATACCGCGACTGCGGACGCGACGGCACAAACGACTGCTCGCACCCCTTCAGCAGGCAGCGGCGAACCCGAGGCCGAGGCCCCGGCTCTGGCCGAAACGCGGTCAAACCCTGAAATGACACGGGCCTCAGGGAGCAAGAGTCCCCAATGGTCAAGTCTCGGAGCCAGGCGTCAACTTGGCTCCGAGGCGACTGAACGGATGAAAACGGCTGACGCCGCGAAGTGATTCCAAACTACCACATCACTCGGCTCGTCCAAACCGCCTGGCCCGCATCGCGTTGCCGAACCGCGCACCCCGGCCCGGGCCATCCCGCGATCCACCTTCGGCAAAGTGGTCCGGGCCACCCCGCGAAAATGGCCCGGTCTGATAGTGCTGCTGACACTCAGTTCCGTCACCTCGGCACGCTCGGCAGCCTGAAGCGGCTTAATGAGACCTGTTTGTCTAGTCCAGCCGTCCGCAGGAATCCGTAGTGAATCGGTGGCAAAGCGTACGGAATCGGATCAAATAACGGAAAAGCCGGACAAAACCATGTTTCGGATCATAAGCTAAATCGGCGAGTAGAAGTGACAATATCGCCTTATATTACAGTCGTTCCTGATGGAAATGTTCTCTTCACGATCAGTGAAGGCGCTGGGGATCGAACCCAGGACCCGCAGATTAAAAGTCTGCTGCTCTACCGGCTGAGCTACGCCTTCGGTGTTGTCATTTTAGAAGCTGAGGCCGGAGTTTCCACTCCCAGGACACGCTTCCCCGCAGACGGGTTCGCGTCCGCCAGCACAATCGCACAGGTCGGGCAGATCGCTTCACACAATCCGCACGCGACACAGTCCCGCGGGCGTGGCAGCCACGGCAGAAATCCCTGTACGCTCAGGCACTCCGTCGGACAGACCTGCACACAGGCACGGCAGCCGATGCAACTCGCAACGTCCAGTCGCGGCAGGATCACTCCGGCACCGTGCCTTCCTCGGCCAGATCGATCACGCCACTCTGCTCCAGCACGAGCGCAGCCATTACGCCGCCGACGAGGTCTTCCAGCACCGGGCCGGTCAGCGGCGGGAAGAGCACATAGGTCGCGCCGAGATCCATCACCGCAGCCGTCCAGCGCGTGCGTTCCTCGTCCGGCAGCTTGCCATCACTGATGACGATCATCGCCACGTCTGGGTGCGTGCGGTGCAGTTCCGTGAGCAGCGACAGGCCGGGCGAAGAATCGGCATGAGGATCGACCTGGATCAGCAGCACCGTGATGCGTGGCTCCGCCAGCGCGGCTCGCACGGCTGCGGGTTGACGCCAATCGCTGGTCAGCCAGCGATGCTCCGCGGCCATGGTGCGAAGCTGCTTGGCGAGCCAGTCGTCGAAGGCCAGCGTGAGGATCTGCGGTGCCCGCATCACGGCTCCTTCGGGGCGAGTGCATCGAGCCGACGAGTGAATCGGGTGCGGGCAATCCCCAGCTTGGCCGCGGCCTTGCTCACATCGCCGCGGCATTCCTGAAGTGCGTGCTGGAGGAGCTTGCGTTCGACGGTTTC
>JBGSSZ010000581.1:0-8002 GCA_041736785.1 Limnoglobus sp. | reverse complement strand
TTCGAGAAATTCGCGGCAATGGTGGAGACGCACTGGGAGGGCATCGAGGCGTATTGTCATGTGGAAAACAAGGTGGCGCTCGGCTTCGTGGAGGGTTTGAACAATCGCATCCGCGTCCTGCAACGCCGCGCCTACGGCTACTGCGACGAGGAGTACTTCCGGCTCAAGATCCTGACCTGCATGCTGCCGAAACTGTAGCTCCGTACACCACTTTCACCCACCATAGGACGCGAAGAACCAAAGTTTGTTGATTTCATTAAGAAACGCACCAGTGCACCGATACCGACATGGTGGATTGAAGGCATTAGCGATGTCGACCTGTTTCCGGGGAGGCATCATGCATTCATCCGCATCAGTAAACGCATACAAAATGGGAAGTTGCCTGGCGAAGAATCTCGCAAGAAATTCAAAGTTAACATTGCGAACAAAGTGATATCCTGCGTCTATGATGGTAACCAGATTGCCATTCCAGAAGACACGTTTACAAATGACTTTTCTGATTCTTATGTCGGATGGATAGGGCCGAAAAACGCTGTTGTAGCGACCTATGCAGCCATATCAGGCTTTGCGTATCAAATCGCTGGTATTCAAACAAACACGAACAAAATAATATGGAGAAAACCTGTATGGGCGGCAGATCGCCGTGATCTCGGAGGGATCGGTTTTCATTATGTCGAATTAATAGAAAAGAATGGTCTTGTGTATTTATTTGGAATGGAGTCGCATGGCGCATATCTCGAAGTGTTTGATGTTGTTACAGGTAAAAAGCAGTACGGATTCTGCAGTTGCTATTGGAATAACTATTCTGAGAAGTGGGTGAAGTAATGGACTCTTTGCAAAGGCAGGACGATGTGATATCGGCGTCTGTCCGGTGAAGTGCTGGCTTGATATGTGACTTGCTCTGAACGTTTTCCTTGGGAGAACCCTCATTTCGAGTGATCGCGAGACATTGTCGCGGCGACGTCGACGATAAGCGAACGTCGGGATTGGACAAAGAAAAGCGGTCAGGTTGCGGTCAGGTTGATTTTCATAACCACCCCATTGCCTTGGCCGCGAGCGCGTCTTCGGTTGCGACGCCGCGGGCCGCATGACGAGCGTACAGTGGTGGAGCGCCGACACCACACCCGTGCTGGTGCGGCAGTTCGACTACGTGTCCCCAACCGAATTGTGGCGGCATTTGTTGCCGAATTAGGGCTGTACAGATTTGGTATCGTTTGAGGCTCGCTTGCCGAATTGTTGGGAATTCTGGAGGAGCCGGGCGTAGGTGTTCGGTACGCTCCGGCGTGAGGCGGCTATTGTGCCGCTGGCGTTGCAGGGGTGTTCGGCAGGCGGGCGAGATGCCCTCTAGCATCGGGCCGTGCACAACTTGCGAAGAAGCTTGAATAGCCGTAAACCATTACGTATCGCGAGCATCGAAATGGCCGCCGGCGTGCCACGGTCCGAAATCAACGTGCCGCTGCAGCCGAGACACTGATACGGACTCAACGATGACACTTCCGCGACTTTCGACTGGTTTATTGCTGCGGCCCGGTGATGTGTCGGCATCTCGTGAGGATTTTGAGGTTGTCGGCGTATTCAACCCCGGGGCCCATCGGGTCGGCGATGAGGTTGTGCTACTGGTGCGTGTCGCAGAGCGAACCCGCGAAACACGTCAGGGATTCAAGGGACTCCCACGCTGGGAGCAGAATGCGATCGTCATCGACTGGGTTGCCGATGCGGAGTGGGAGTCGGTCGATCCGCGGGTCGTGCGGCGCAAGTCTGACGGTCTGATGCGGCTCACATTCACGTCGCATCTGAGAGTGATCCGCTGCGGCGATGGGCGATCCGTGAACGAGGTCACCGCTATCACGTTTCGACCGCAAGGTGAGGACGAGGAGTACGGCGTTGAAGATCCACGGATCACGTTGTTGGATGGCAGGTTCTACTTCACCTACGTGGTCGTGTCTCGGCATGGTCCGGCGACTGCATTGGCCAGCACGACCGATTTCTGCAGTTTCGAGCGTCACGGTGTCATCTTTTGCCCGGAAAACAAAGATGTCGTGCTCTTCCCGGAGCGCATCCATGGCTCATACGCCGCGCTGCATCGGCCGGTTTGCGGAACACGCTTCACGCGGCCAGAGATGTGGGTCGCACGGTCCCTGGACCTGATTCATTGGGGTGTGCATTCGCCGCTCAGACTCTCGGGCCGCGCGTGGCAATCCGGACGGGTAGGGGCAGGTCCGCCACCAATTCGTGTCACTGATGGCTGGCTCGCAATCTATCACGGTAACCAGCAGCCGAAAACACCAGGCGAAGTCGGCACCTACTACGGCGGCGCTCTGCTCTTCGATGCAAACGATCCAACGAAGATCCTGCGGCAAAGCACCGTGCCGTTCTTCTCTCCCGAGGTCGATTTCGAGGTCAACGGATTTGTACCCAACGTGGTCTTCCCGACTGGCCTTGTTCGGGATGGAGATCTGTTGCTCGTGTACTACGGAGCCGCTGATCAGGTCACGGCAGTCGCGGAGTTTTCACTCCGGGATTTGCTGGGGACGATGACGGCACTGGACTGACAGCCTCAGACAGGCTTCATGGCCCCGAGCACATCAGCCAGCGGTACGGTCGCAAACGTGCTAGCGTAATCCGACATCGCGTAGGGAATGACCAAGTCCTTGCCGTGGACAGCGGCACCACAACTATAGACGACGTTCGGCACGTAGCCGTCACGCTCCGAGGCGTCCGGTTCCAGCAGCGGCGTCGCCAATCTCCCGATCAGGCGCGTCGGGTCGCTGAGGTCGAGCAGGCAGGCCCCCATTGAATATTTGCGCATCGGCCCGACGCCGTGGGTCAGCACCAGCCAGCCGGCTTCGGTTTCGATCGGTGAGCCACAGTTGCCGATTTGGACAAACTCCCACGGGTATGTCGGCCGGGCGATCAATTCCTTGGTGTACCAAAAGTGTGGCTGATCCGAGTACATGAGATACATGTTCTCGTTGTCCTGCCGGCTCAGCATTGCAAATTGGCCGTTGATCAGACGCGGGAAGAGGGCGAAGCCTTTGTTCTTCACTTCGGGACCGTTGAGCGTGCTGACGGTGAAATGGAGGAAGTCCTCAGTTTCCAGCATCTGAGGCAGCGTGACACGACCGTCGTAGGCGGTGTAGGTGGCGAAGTAGCTGATGCGGCCGTCGTCATGTGTGAAACGAACGAAGCGAGCGTCCTCGATGCCGTTGGTCTCGGTTGGTGAGGATGGAAAGATGACCCGCTCGGAGACATGCAGTGATGGGTCGAACCGGATCTCATAGTTGGCCTTGGCCAGGACGAGCATTGTTTGCGCGACGGGCTCGAATTCTCGCAGGCGCACGCGGTTGCTTTTGAGCACAGTCTTCAGCGTGCGGTCCAACTCCATCAGCGTGAATTGGTCGCTGAGCGCGGCCATTGTCTGATCGGTGCATGGGCCATTGATGTCGAGTTCGGCGAGCTTGCGGTGAAACAGTGCTTTTTCGTAGATCGCGTTTGGCATGACTTCTGGCGTGACGACATATCGGGTCGGCTCGTCGATCCGGATGACGCCTGCAGCATTGATCACGCCGGAGCGAAAGGTGATCGACGAGATATGCCCCTCGCCGGTGGCGCGAAGGCTGAGGATGAAGCGACGGGAGCCATCCGGCAACCCGGTCTGATCCGGGTGCCAGATCATCGACGGGTTGAAGAGGGCCGCGGATTCGAGCGAATATTCCTGTGCGAAGTAAGATCCAATGAGAAGCCGCCGGGTTTCGTCGAGTGGCAGATCCGTCAGCAAGTGCTTGCGTACCTGCTCGTAGCGGGTTCGCAGAAAATCGTGCGTCCGCGGGTGGCGTTCACCGAAGTCACGCAGCACGGCGGTCAGTTGGCACTCGGCCTCGCGCTCAGTCAGGGCCACCACTCGGGCGATGATGCGCTCCCTACGGCCATCGTTGCCCACGTCGAACGGTCGGATGACAACGCGGGAATTCGTCGGTTTGAGGACGATCCCCGTGCGGGTAACGTTCATGGGAGCGGTGATTCCAACCTCAATGCGGATCGTGGCGGCCTGCCGGGCCAGTCGGACTCTACCGTCCTTGACGGAAAATCGCCAGTGAGGTTTCAAGCAGATTCATCTCGGCGAGTGAGAGCAGGAACGCAAGGGTCGATTCGGCTCCCTGATTGCGATTCACGCGGTCTTCCTGCAGGCCGTCGTAGCAGCCGCCGGTGGTTGGGTCATACAGATCTTTGCCGAGATCGTTGCGCCCCAGGAACCACTCAAACGCGGAGCGCGCTTCGGTCAGCCAGGAGGTGTCTTGAGCAACTCGATATGCTTCAAGACATGCGGAAACCGTCGCGTTCGCCTCAACGGGCTGCTGGTCGAATCGGGCACGCGCCTCCCCTTTGCGATAGAAGCCGTTCGAGCCGATGGCCCGGAAGTGATGCTGAGGAGCGGTTTGAATTTTCACCAACCACGACAGGGACTCTAACCCGATCTCCAAGGCGCGGGCGTTGCCGCTTTCCCGGCCCGTTACGATGAGAGACTGCGGAAGGCGGGCAATGTCGTAGCTGAGGATTTCCTCGAACCAGGGCCAGTCGGGTGTGGCAGTACGGTCATAGATGTCGATGAGTCGCGCGGTGAGGATGTCGCGGACCTGCGTGGCATTCCGATCGCCTCCGAAGCGACGCAGATATTCGCGAATGCCGAGGAGCCCGAAAGCCCAAGTGCGCGGTGAGGTCGTATCCAGCAGGGCCGGGAGTGCCGGTTCGAAGAGCGCAGTCGCCCAGGCGGGCAGGTCAGGCTGCCGCGAACGGCCCACACAAGTACCCAATGCCCAGAGCGCTCGTCCGTGCGAATCCTCGGAGCCGGACACTTCAAGCCAGCGACGGTCAAATCCGAGAAAGTTCCGAAACCGCTTTGTCTCCGGATTAAACGCGGCTTGGAGAAACGCCGCATAGGTTGTGGCAAGGCGCTCAACCTTTGCGTTACGCTGGCCAAGTTCTTCGAGGAGCACAGTCAACAGCAGAGCGCGGGCATTGTCGTCGGTGCAGTAGCCTTCCGCGAAGTTGGGGATGGTATGAGTGGCATGCTGGATCATGCCTGTGGTGTCGGACAGGCGCGAGAGATGATCAAGCCGCCAGTCCGGAAGTTCGGCCTGCTGCTCGGCCAAAGTGCGGACCGCGAGGGGTTTGATTGGCTGATCCTGACGGCCGAGACGCGTCTGCTGAAACGATGTCATGTAATGATCGGCGGATCGCTCCCAGATCATGCCGCGGCCAAGCCGGTATGCTTCCCGGCAGATGGCAGCGCGACGCGGTTCATCGCCGAGCAAGCCGGTGACTTCCCGCGCCAATGCCGCTGAATCGGCAAACGGCACGATCACACCGCGACCTTCGGCCAGCAACTCCTCCGCGTGCCAATATGGCGTCGAGACGATCGCCTTACCACAACCAAAAGAGTAGGCGAGCGTACCCGAGGTAATCTGCGCTGCGTTCAAATACGGCGTCACATAGACATCGGCAGCACGAATGAATTCGGTCAACTCGTTGAGTTCGACGAAGCGGTTGTAGAAGACGACGTGGTTGCTGATCCCCAAATCGCGGGCGAGGCGTTCGAGGCTCAATCTGTAACGCTCACCTTGCTCACGGACCAATGCCGGATGCGTGGCGCCGAGAATGATATAAGCGAAGTTGGGAAAAGACTTGAGGATTTCCGGCACCGCGCGGAGCATGTATTCGATGCCCTTGTTCGGCGAAAGCAGCCCGAAGGTCAACGCCACATGACGACCCGCGACGTCGAACTGCTCCTTGTACGGATTCGCATCGACGAACGGCACGTCGGGGATGCCGTGAGCGATCACATCGATTTTGGACTGGGGGACATCATAGATAGTCCGCAGGAACAATTGCGCTTTCTCGGTCATCACGACGACACGGGCTGAGAGGTTTGCCAATTCCATCAGCACACGCCGTTGATCGTCGTTCGGCTCACGCAGGACCGTGTGTAATGTTGTGACGACCGGCATCCGCAAATCGCGGAGCAATCCGAGGATATGACTGCCGGCATGACCGCCGAAAATACCATACTCGTGCTGGAGGCAAACGACGTCCGTGTTTGCAAAGTTCAAGTAATCGGCAGCACGGCGGTAGCTTTCCAAGTCGGGTTCGTTGATCTCGAAACGCACTTCACGCGAATAGTTGTACCCCTCCGGGCGGTCATTGACCGGCACCACAAAGCACTCGGCTTCTGGAAACCGTGCGGACACCGAGGCATACATGTCACTGGTGAAGGTGGCAATACCGCACTTCCGCGGCAGATAATCGCCGACAAATGCGATCTTGCGGATCTCGGAATTCTGCATGGCTGGAAACTCCGAGTCAAGGAACCTGGTCAGGCACTCACACGTACAGTCGATTGATTTGCGGCGTCGCGGAAAGAATTTCGCCTTTCACACCGACAACCACAAAATAACTGTGGGCAATCCGTACTGTTGTAGGGTCTGATCCAATCAGCACGTTCACGCGGTAATGATTGTCCCAGAGTCGGCGTACTGTCACGTTGAACAGGCCCGGTGGCCGACCCAGAGTGGCCATCACTTTCGCCTGGACCACCGTGCTGATCAGCGTCCTGTCTTCTGCATCCTCGACGAACTCCTGATCGCCGCCTAGTAGCCGGGTCGTTGTTTTGGACATTTCTTCCTTTAAATACGCGGTGCGTTGTCTTCGCCAGTACAAGTGGCGAAAAACCAGGCGACTCAAACAAGGCGAAAACGCCATCCCTCAGCCAGCACATGGCAAGCGCGAGTGCACCCATAGCTGCACGAACCGTGGCGATCGGTTCCAAAGCTCAAATCTCGGGAAAGGGAATACGCGATGAACCGAGACAGGCGTGCCCATTTATCATTATAGGTCATTGGCAACGTACGACCCAATTATTTTTCATACTGTGCTACATGCCGTATCGTCAGAGTCTCCAAGCAATTACAATCATGAACAGGATATTGTGCATAGAATTGCAGTCGCCCCCGGACTTGGTGTGGGCGGTTCTAGAAGCCAATCAAAATGCGCTGGTCGTTCGGCCCCTCTCCTGGAAACTATCGAGTGGTGCAGTCTTTGAATCAGACTCAATTCATTTGATGGATACGAAGGGATGTTTCGCAAAGCTGCTGAGCCGGACATGCGGAAAAGGTAAGGTTCGAGTGCGATTGTGAGCCGGTCTGCCGATGTGCAGCCGCTGCCTGCCGTCTTGCCGAGACACGGCTGCTGGCGATCACTGGCTTCGCAGCGTCGGCTACGAAGAAGCGACGCCACCGTGACGGTATTGGTGAATTACCTGAAGCACGAAGACGTGCGAGCCTCCGCCGCGGGGTCGTTCACTCTCTTTGGCGGTGAGGCGAAGGACGCTATCCCCGCAGTGAAAGCGGCTCTGGAAGGCAAAGACTCGGCGGTGCGGAAGCAGGCCAGGCTGACATTGAAGTCTGTCTTTTCGAAGCAATAGGGCGATGCCTCGGTTACTGGCCTTAAAGTCTGTGCGGCAACAGTTTGATAGAAAACACTCTGACCCGATCAACACATGGTTCAGCAGTGGCGTCCGCATTCAACGTCTGGCTCGAGCGGATTCTGGCGTGTGGCGAGTCGGTGCAAACCGAACCGCCGCCGCAGACTCTGCCGCCCGCAGCAACAGCGTTGCTCCAAGACGCCTTCCAAGCTTTCAGTCTCGACGTGGCAGGGCCGGTGGTTGCGTTTCACGCCGAAGCAGCGGGGCGGGCGGCTCTTGTCCTTGCACATCACTGCTGGGCGGTGGCGAACGGATTCGACACAGCGACCGGTTTTGATCCCGGCAGCGAACCGATCCATGCCGCCGAGTATCTCTCCTCCGATCTGATGCTGCGGTACCTCCCGATCGTCTATCGGCGTACCCTGTCACGTTCGGCTGGAAGTGAACTGGTCGCCGAGCAGGAGAAACTGCTGCGGTCGCGGCCGCTCTCGGGCGTGCTGGCGGACCTCGACGGCGAGCCGATCG
>JBGSSZ010000579.1:0-5248 GCA_041736785.1 Limnoglobus sp. | reverse complement strand
ACGCGGCGCAACTCGTGCAAAATCTGTCGCGCGGCTTCCTCCTCGGCACGGTTCGGCAGGTTGTAGCCACCCACGCTGAACGGCACCGTCGCCGTGCTCACCTCGGGCTTTGCGATCGATTTGTAGTGACCCAGCACCGTGGGTAGTGCTTCACTGAACTGCTCCAGCAGATCGCTGGAATAGGGGTCGTCGTCCCAGGAGATGCGGAAGATTTTTGGTTCGCCGGTGACGTTCTGCGGCCGCAGGGTCGGGTTTTGCCAGACGAAGTCGAGCATGGCCTCGGCCATCTGACGGTTGTTGAAGCAGGCGCGGAAGGTGCGGCCCTCGTAGATGCCGAGGAGCTTGCACATGGCACCGAGCGGCTTGCCGGGGCCGTTGTCGAAGTCGGCGACCTGCACGCTTTCCGCGGTGGCGTTGGTGATGAAAAAGAGCGGCCGTTCGCCGCGCCAGCGTGTCTGCTTGGCGAGCGCCAATGCAAGGTCGCGGGCACGATCGCTGGAGCCGCCGCCGATGATGGCCAGCGGAGCTGGCTCGCGGGCTGCCAGCCGAGCCATCCAATAGTCTGCGGGATGCTCACCACTCAGCTTGTACCAGCGGATGCGGAGCTTGGCCCGGCGGTCCGCATGCGTGATGACAAGCTCCGGCACGCCCGTCTGACCCGGGAACGCGCCGCTGTCGTCGACGTCGAGCTTGGGGTCAAGCGTCACAGTACGGCGGATCCCCGTGACGAACCGCTCCCACGACGCCCGGCTCGTCGTCGTGTTGAACCAGGCAAGTTCGAAATCGCCCGAGGGCACCGGCTCGGGCACGGCCAGCTCGGTCGGGCTGAGACCCGGCAATTGAAAGCCGGTCGCCAACAGAATCAGCGGCAGACAGACCACCAGGATCAGCAGCGGCCAGCGGAAGCGGTTCATAGCGTTACTCTACGCACGCAGATTCTCTTGTTTCCGCCGTTCGCGAAAGTACAACAACTGTCACAGTAAATATCGACTCCGGAGGTTCTCTCGTGCTGCGCATCCGATTAGCTGCCCTCTTCGCGGCGGGCATCGCTGCTGTCACCGTCATGGCTCAGCCCCCCGCTCCCAAGGAAACTCCGAAAGAGACACCCAAGGAAGCACCTAAAGAAGCACCCAAAGAGGCTCCCAAGGAAGCACCTAAAGAAGCGCCCAAGGAGGCTCCGAAAGGCGCTCCCAAGGCTCCGGATGCTGTGACGCCACCAGCGCCGGCACCGGCTCCCGCACCTGTGGCTCAGTTCCAACTCAAGCTCGAAAAGGGCAAGGACTTCTTCCAAAAGCTCAACACCACCGTGGTGCAGACCATCAAAGTGCCGGGCAACGCGGACCTCCGTCAGCAGCACGAGCAGACGTTCTTTTTCAAATGGACTCCCGTCGATCAGATTGGCGACAAGTGGATCGTCAAGCAGACGATCGAAGGCGCGAAGATGACGATTGACATCGCCGGCAATCAGGTGAAGTACGACAGCACGACCGCCGGCGACGGCATCGGTGGTGCCCAACCCGGGCTCTCCGACTTCTTCGGCAAGCTCGTCGGCAGCGAATTCACCGTCACCTTCGGCAAGAACATGGTCGTCGAAAAGGTCGATGGACGCGACGAGTTTCTCAAGAAGCTCGGCGGCGTCAACAACCAGATGGAGAACATCCTCAAGAAAATGCTCTCCGAAGAAGCCCTCAAGCAGATGGTCGATCCCAGCTTCGGCATCAGCCCGCCCGCGGAGCAAAAAGTCGGAGGCACGTGGGAAAAGACCACCAACATGACCCTCGGCCCGATCGGCTCTTACGAACTCAAGAGCAAGTACACCTACAAGGGGCCGGACGCCACCCGCAAGGAACTCGAGCGCATCGATGTGGCCACGAGCGTGACCTACAAAGCTCCGACCGACGCCAGTGAAGGACTGCTCTTCAAGATCAAAGGCGGCGACCTCAAGAGCGTCGACCTCACACCCGAGCAGACCGCGAAGAACTACATTCTCTACGACTCCAAGATCGGCCGCGTCGTTGAGAGCAACATGGTCGTCAAGATGAAGGGCACGCTGAACGTGACGATCGGCGGGACTGACACGACGATCAATCTGGAGCAGGAGCAGACTACCAAGATTGAGACCCGGGACACGACGTATATCGAGCCGAAGAAATAGTCAGACCGTACGAGCCGGAAGCGTCAGCGACGGGTGTGTGATTTCAAAATCCTGGTCCCGTCGCTGACGCTTCCGGCTCGTAACCAGCATTGTCCCTTCGCTGACGCTTCCGGCTCGTGACCAGCATGAGAGGTTGAATGAAAACAGTCGTCATCGGCAGCGCGGGCCAACTCGGTCGCGATCTTCTCACCGTACTCACCGGCAACGTTGTCGCGGTCGCCCGGCAGGACGTCGACATCAACGACCGCATGGCCCTGGCTCAGCTTCTGACGGCTCACGCGCCGGACGTGGTGGTCAACTGTGCGGCGTACAACTTTGTGGATCGGGCCGAGAACGATCCCGAGCCGGCCTTTGCCGCCAATGCCTGGGCGGTGCGGAACCTCGCCAAAATCTGCCGGCAACTCCCCGCCAAACTCGTCCACATCAGCAGCGACTACGTCTTTGGACTCGACCGCGACAACCGCACGCCGCTGACCGAAGAGGCGCGGACCGGACCGCTCAGCGTGTATGGCACCAGCAAGCTCGCCGGCGAATACATGGCCCGCACCTTCGCGCCGAAGCACCTGATCGTCCGCACCTGCGGGCTCTATGGCGTGCACGGCGTCGGAGGCAAAGGCGGCAACTTCGTCGAGACGATGATCAAGCTCGGCCGCGCCGGCAAAGTCTTGAAAGTGGTCGACGATCAGCGCTGCACACCGAGTGCCTCCGCCGATGTCGCGAAGACGATTGCGGCGCTGATCGAAGCGGACGCTGAGGGAATCGTCAATGTCACCAACAGCGGCGACACGA
The DNA here is from genome assembly GCA_041736785.1 of Limnoglobus sp. GTDB lineage: Bacteria > Planctomycetota > Planctomycetia > Gemmatales > Gemmataceae > JBGSSZ01. The sequence goes on along the minus strand of JBGSSZ010000579.1, from coordinate 2,304 downwards.
CCTGGCACGGGCTTGCGGCAGAGATCTTCAAGCTCGCAAAGATCGACGCAGTGCTGAGCCCGACGACTTCCGCTGAATATGCGGCACCCGCTCACCGACCTGCGTACAGCGTGCTCAGCACGGCAAAGCTCCAATCGCTCGGCTTGCCGGAACCACGTCACTGGAAAGATGCTCTCGCGGAGTATCTGACAACTCGCAAAGACACTTGACAACTCCTTTGAGTCGGCTACATTATGTGAGACGTAATCTCAATAAGACACGCCGTCATGATTCCGCTCGACACCCTTCGTGCCGGTGAGAAAGCCGAGATCGCGGCAGTGCACGGCGACGCCGCGTGGGTGGGTCGGCTCGCCGACCTCGGACTTCGCGAAGGCTGTGCCGTCTGCGTGCTCCAGCCTGGATCCCCTTGCCTGCTCGACGTGTCCGGCACCCGCCTTTGCCTCCGCGGCACCGACAGCGCCGAGATCTACGTCCGACCACTCACCGCAAAGAACGCCTGAAATGTCGCTGCTTTCCGAACTCCAACCGGGTGAGAAGGCACACATCGTCGCCATCGACGGCGAGCCCGGGCTCGTGCAGCGGCTCTACGAACTCGGACTCCTCGAAGGCGAGACGATCGAGTTTGTCGCTTCGGCCCCGCTCGGCGATCCCATCGAAATCCTCATCGGCAACAGCCGGCTCACACTCCGCAAGGTCGACGCCGCCGGCGTGAAAGTGAATCGCATCTAAGATGGCCAGCACCACCATCACTGTGGCTCTGGTGGGAAACCCCAACACGGGGAAATCGACCCTGTTCAATGCTCTTTCGGGGCTGCGGCAGCACGTGGGCAACTACGCCGGCGTGACCGTCGAGATGAAAAAGGGCCACTACACCCACGCCGAGAAACGCTTCGACATCATCGATCTCCCCGGCACCTATTCGCTGGCGGCCCGCAGCCCGGATGAGATGGTCGCGGTCGATCTCCTGCTCGGTCGCCGGCCCGAAGAGCCGCGGCCCGATGTGATCCTGAGCATCGTCGATGCCTCAAACCTCGACCGTCATCTGTATCTCACGACGCAACTGATGGAGCTTGGCGTGCCAGTGGTGCTGGCGGTGAACCTGATCGACGTCGCTGCCGGGCAAGGCATCCGATTCGATGTGGCCAAGCTCGCCGAAGCGACGGGCTTGCGCGTTGTGCCGATCCAGGCGAACAAAGGCACGGGTCTGGAAGAGTTGAAGCGTGCACTCGAAGAAGCTTCGCAGACAATGGCAGCGACCGCGTCGCTCATGCCGAAGCCGATCGCGGTCGAAACGGAATCGCTGCAGGCGCAGATGAATGGCGATGGCCTGCCATTCCTAGCTCGACGGCTGTTGCTCGATGTCGGCGGCAGCACGGAGGCGTGGTTTGTCGCGAAATACGGCGATGGGCTGAGCCGCAAGCTTGAAGCGGCCCGTGTTCGCCTGAGCGCAGCCGGCTGCCCGATCCCCGCCGCGGAGGCGAAGGCCCGCTACGCGTGGGTGCGCTCCGTGGTCGCCGCCAGCGTGCAGAAGCCCGCGCTCCGTGCCGCTACGCACACCGACCGCATCGACCGCATCCTCACCCACAAGCTCTGGGGCACGCTAACCTTCCTCGCTATTATGCTGGCGATCTTCGTCTCGATCTTCTATGCGGCTCAACCGCTCATGGACGCGATCAGCGATCTCGTCTGCGGTGTGCAGGACCTCGTGCGCGACGCCCTGCCGATTGGCCCGCTGCGGGGGCTGATCGTCGATGGCATCGTCGGCGGCGTCGGCTCGATCGTGGTTTTTCTGCCGCAGATCATGATCCTCTTCGCCTTCCTCGCCGTCTTGGAAGATTGCGGCTACATGGCCCGTGCTGCGTTCCTGATGGACCGCATCATGAGTCGCTGCGGCCTGAGCGGCAAGTCGTTCATCCCCATGCTCTCCAGCGTGGCGTGTGCCGTGCCGGGCATCATGGCTACGCGGGTGATCGAGCACCGCCGTGACCGCCTGGCCACGATCCTGGTGGCACCGCTGATGAGTTGCTCCGCACGGCTGCCGGTCTATACGCTGCTCATCGGCACGTTCCTCGGCACCGCCGCGGGCTATCCCGCCTGGGTCGCCGGGGTGACGCTCTTTGGCATGTACATGATCGGCTTCATCGTCGCGCCGATCGCGGCGTTCGCCTTCAAGAGCACCCTGCTGCGTGGCGCGCCGCCGGCGTATGTCATGGAGCTTCCGCTCTACAAGCGTCCGTCGCTTGTCGCCGTGCTGCGGCGGACCCTCGGTGCTGGCGGTGCGTTCCTGCGGCGGGCGGGAACCTT
>JBGSSZ010000578.1:0-8154 GCA_041736785.1 Limnoglobus sp. | reverse complement strand
CCTGTCACGCCGGGCCAGGATGTGGCCTCGGCCGTCGAAGCGGTGCGCAAGAGCAGTGCCCGCTACGATGGAATCGTGCTGAGTGTGAACGCCGGCACCATCGTGATCGCCGGCAGCGTGGCCGACCCCAGCGAAGCTTGGGCCCTCGCTGCCGCGGTGAGAAAAGTCCCGGGCGTGGACAAGGTCGTGGTGGGCCGCACCACCGTGCGGTAATGCGGATGATCGGACTCAGTGCTCAAAGCTCATGGCTCACGGTCGACGGGATCGACCTGAGCCGTGAATCGTGAATGCCAAATCCGTCGGGACACATCACTTCCAAAATTGGTCTTGCACAATTCCACAGTCGCGTTATTACGGCGTCCTTCCATGAATTTCCGGGGGCTGGCCATGCGCCGGCTCGCGTCCCGAACAGGCAGGGGGTTGCCATGACGGGTCGTTCGATGCGACGCCGCTGGATTGCGGCTGTCACGATGGGGTTGGCCGCGGCGAGTGCCACGGTCGCTCAAGTTTCAATGCCGTTGCCACCGATCGTGGTGACGCCTCCCGTGCCGCCGGCGAAAGCCGTTGCGCCGGTGGTGCCTGTGCCCGCAGTGCCGCCTGTCAGCATTGTCGAGCCGGTGTCGCCGTACATCGAGGATCGGGATCCGATCGCGATCGTGCCTGTGGAGGTCGCGCCGCCGCCGACGCGGGTCGTGGTCGAGCCGCCGCGGATGCCGGATGTGGTCGAGCCGCCTGCTATCAAGATCGTCCCGGCGACTCCCGTCTCGCTGGCCAAACCGCCGCGACCGCCCATGGCGGAGATCATCAAGTCCGGGCCGAAGCCGGTCGATTCGAGCATGGCCTTTGCCACCGCGATGAGCGATGCCAAAGCCGCCTATGCGAAAGTCCGCGACTACTCCGGTCACATGGTGATGCAGGAGCGGCTCCAGGGTCAGCTTCAGGCGGAACAGACCGCGGAGCTTCGCATGCGGATGATGCCGCAGAGTATCGCGGTGAAGTTCATTGCACCGAGTGCGATGGTCGGCCGCGAGATTGCGTTTGTGGATGGCCGCAGCAGCAACAAGGTCCGCACGAAAGCCGCCGGCACCTACGGCCCGCTGGCCTATGCGAGCGTGTCGATGAGCGATCCGAAAGCCGCCGTGAATTCGACGCACACGCTGGCCGACATCGGCATCGCCGCGATCCTCGGTCGCATCGACCGCGCCCTGGCCATCGAAGCCAAGCTGCGGAATCCGGTGTCGATCATCGCGGCGGATTTCTCCTTCGCAGGCAAGACCGTGACGCGGTTCGAGATCTGCTTCGACCGTGCCCATGGTCTGCGTGATGCCGCTCGGTATGTCGTCTGCATCGACCCCGACTCCAAACTGCCCGTGCGATTCGAGGTCTATGACGGCCCAACCGCTGGAAAGCTCGAAGGCGACCTCCGCGAAGCGATCAGCTTCGTGAACCTCACCTTCAACCGTGGCATCAGTGACGCGGCCTTTGATCGCTAATTTCTAAAAAGCTGGACACGGATTACACGGACTTCGACACGGATAACTACGGATCAGATCAAATTCTGATCCGTAGTCATCCGTGTCTTCACTATCCGAGTCCCGTTTTCACTCTTCAAGCATTTTGGACTTTATCATGACAGCATGTTCACAAAAGCTGTCTTCGTCCTGCTGACCGTTACCGCGTCGGTCCATGCCGGCCTGTACCTCAGCCTTGAGACCGTCAACGAACTCCCCGCGAAGTGGCGTGGCTTCCTGCCGGACCATCGTCGACTTCGCTCGCTGGCCCGACCCGCACTCGACACCTCGCGCAGTGCTTCCCTGACGCACAGCACCTACACCGACGCCCTGCTGAAGCTCGAAAGCAGATCGCGCACCGCCGACGAAGCCGCGGACCTGGGTGCATTGCACCTGCGACTGGGTGCGACGCAGAAAGCCATCGGCGTGCTGCGTGAAGCCCGGGTCCGGCATCCCGATCACTTCGCCCTCGCTGCCAACCTCGGCACCGCGTGGCAGATCGCTGGCGACCTCGACGCCGCACTCGCGTCTCTCGACGACGCCGTCAGGCTCGCACCGCCAAAATGGAAACCCGCCGAGGAAGCGCACCGCAAGCTGGTGCAACTCCGCCAAAGAGAGAAATCGCCAGACGACCTCGACGCACTCTTCGACGCCGACGATCCCAAAGCTCTCGCCCTCGCTCAGCAACTCGCACTCTGGCTCCCCGCCGATGGCCGCCTGCTCTGGCAACTCGGCGAACTCGCTCACGCCAGTGGCGATGTCCGCACCGCCGCCAACATCCTCGATGGCTGCGTCAGCGAATTTGCCATGAAAAGTACCACGCTGCGGGCGCACCGCAAACAGTATCGCCAGGCCGCCGATGCGCTCGAAGCCAGGAACCAGCACGCCCAGCCCGACGATGCTCTCTTCAAATCCGCACGCCCGCTGGGTCGGCTCTTCGATGAAAAGCAACTGCCGGCCATCGATGTCAACGGAGTCAATTCGCTGCCGTGGCTCGCGCTCACCGAGACGACCATCGCCCGCCCGTTCAAGCCGCAGTTCCTGAAATACCTCCAGAAGCTTGACGGCAAACGCGTCACACTGCTGGGCCACATGCGGCCGCACGGCAACGAAAAAGGAGGCGAGGTCACAAGCTTTCTCTTCACCGAATACCCCGTCGGCTGCTGGTTCTGCGAAGTGCCCGATGCCATGAGCCTGGTGTTCGTCGAGCTGGCCGACGGCGCAGCGATCACCCGCAATGCCATCCGTGTTGAGGGTGTGCTCAAGCTGAATGCGAGCGATCCGGAAGCATATCTCTTCCGCATCGAGGATGCGAAAGTGAAAGTCGCCGACTGATCCATACAGTGCTGCATAACTGAATTCGTAGGTGCAATATGAAGACACGAGGTGAACTCTTTGCGGGTGTGAGCGTGGCACTCATAACGCCGTTCAGGGATGGTGCGGTGGACTGGCCCGAGCTTGGCAAACTGGTGGACTGGCACGCCGAGCAGGGTACGCACGCCCTCGTGCCCTGCGGCACCACCGGCGAAAGCCCCACGCTCGACCACGACGAAAACGAGCGCGTGGTGGCGTATGTGTGCGAGCGTGCGGCCAAGCGGTTGCGAATCGTCGCGGGCACGGGGTCGAACAGCACCAGCGAAGCGATTCGCATGACGAAAGCCGCGAAGGCCGCCGGTGCCGACGGCACGCTCCAGGTCGGGCCGTACTACAACAAGCCGACACAGGAGGGCTTTTACCGCCACTTCGGCAGCATCGCCGAGGCCGTGGACCTGCCGCAGATGCTCTACAACATCCCTGGCCGCACCGGCACGAACATCCTGCCCGAGACGATGGCCCGCATGGCCGAGAGCTACCCGCAGATCGTCGCGGTGAAGGAAGCCACCGGCAGCCTCGATCAGGCCAGCCAGATCGCCGCGATCACTGACCTCACCATTCTGAGTGGTGATGATTCGCTGACGCTGCCGCTGATGAGCATTGGTGCCAAAGGTGTGGTCAGCGTCGTGGGCAATATTGTGCCGCGGGACTTGATGGACCTTGTGCATGCTGCCAGCACGGGATTGTTTGAAGAAGCCCTCGCGATGCACCGCAAGCTGTTTCCCCTGTGCCGCGATCTGTTGAGCGTGGCGACGAACCCGATCCCGTTGAAGGCCGCGATGAAGCTCCTTGGCCGCAGCAATGGCGAACTGCGCCTGCCAATGACTCCGCTGGACATGGCAGGCGAAGCCAAAATCGCCGCAACGCTGACGGCGTATGGATTGATGTGAGCGACAGTGTGTGAGTGAATCCAGTCAAAGCCCAGCCGTTGCAACGGCTGGGCTTCCAATTCACTTCCCGCGGGTTTTCACCTTCTGCATCAGCGCGTGCTTCACCGGGTCGGGGAGGAACTTGTTCAACTCGCCGCCGAGCATGGCGATCTGACGCAGCAGCGACGAACTCACATGGCTGAACTCCTCCTTCGCCATCAAGAAGACCGTCTCAATATCCGGGTCCAGATTCAGATTCATCAATGACATCGTGAACTCATACTCCATGTCCGACAGCGTCCGCAGGCCGCGGATCATGATGTGGGCACCCATCTCGCGGACGAAGCGCACGGCCAGCCCGGGGAAGAGCCGGACCTCGACGTTGCCGAGTTCGGCGGTGACCTCCTCGATGAGGGCGACGCGTTCTTCGAGCGTGAACATCGTGGCTTTGTCGGGGTTGACGCCGATGCCGACGATGAGGCGTTCGTAGAGTCGGCTGCCGCGCTGGATCACGTCGAGGTGGCCCAGATGGATGGGGTCGAAGGTGCCGGTGTAGACGGCCACGCGCGGGTTCAGGGGCATGGGGGGCTCACTGCGTCGAGGAAGCGGTTGATGTCTTCGCTGCTGTTGTAGGCATGGGTGCTGACGCGGAGCCGGTCGCGGCGATTGGCCACGATCACCCCGGCGTCGCGGCAGCGCTTCAGAAGCTCCGCAGGATCGCAACCGGGCATCGTGAGCATCACAATCCCGGACTTCTCACCCGCGGTGCGACTGCTGAAGACTTCGAGCCCGCGCTCGGGCGCTTTCGCGCAAAGCTCATCCGAGAGCGATTCGATGTGCGACCAGATTGCAGCAGGCCCTGTGTCGAGGAGTAATTGCAGGCTGGCACCCATGGCGAAAATTCCAGCGGTGTTGTAGGCTCCGCCTTCCCAGCGGCCGGCGTGGGGCTTCTGCGTGAAATCGAGCTTGCTGTAGTCCCAGGGGTTCACGGTGCTGTTGAAGCCGACCATGACGGTGCGGAATCGCTCGGCCCATTCGCCGCGGATGTAGGCGATCCCGGCACCCTCCGGGCCGAGGAGCCACTTGTGGCTGTCGGCACTGAGCGCGTCGATGCCGAGAGCCTGCACGTCGAGCGGGATCATGCCGAGCCGCTGGATGGCGTCGACGAAAAAGAAGATGTCGCGAGAACGGCAGAGTTCACCGAGCGCAGAGAGGTCGTTGGCGTAGCCACTGGCGAACTCGACCGCGGAGACCGCCAGCACGCGGGTGCGGCTGTCCATCGCGTCGCGGAGGTCATCGATGTGGACGCGGGGCCCGCGGCTGGGCACAAGCCGGGCTTCCACGCCGCGGTCTTTCAGGTTCTGCCACGGGTAGACGTTCGACGGGAATTCCTCAGCGGGGAGCACGACATTGTCGCCAACCTGCCAGGGGAACCCCTCCGCGACGAGGCCGATGCCGAAGGTGGTACTGGGGATAAAGCAGATGTCTTCGACATTGGGAGCGTTGATGAGCCGGGCCGCGAGATTGCGCACACCGCGGACGCGTTCAGCCCAGTCGAGATACCCCGCGATGCCGTTCTGGCTCAGCAGGGCGGTGTAGTCGTGGAATGCCTGCACCGCGACATCGGGCAAAGCCGCGACGGCGGCACAATCCAGAAAGGCCCATTGCTTCAGCACGGGGAAGTGCGCGCGGAATTCGTTCATGGTCGATCTCGTAAGACGATACCAGTCTACTGAGGATGGTGCATGTTCAGCCTGCCACAAACGACGCCCTACGATTTGTGCTTTCGGCTGTTTGGCTTCCCCGTGCGGGTGCATCCGCTGTTCTGGCTGACGATGCTGCTCTTCGGGCCGAAGGATCTGAACGCACCCCACGCGGGCGTCGCCATCGCAACCTGGATCGTGGCGGCGTTTGTCTCGCTGCTGGTGCACGAGCTCGGTCACGCGTTTGCCTATCGCTACTATCGCTGCCCCGGAGCGGGGATCTGGCTGTATTGGTTTGGTGGGCTGGCGGGCGGAGTGTCACGGCCGCACGGGCACTGGCCGAATATCGTCATCAGCCTCGCCGGGCCGGGAGCGCAATTGCTCCTCCTGGCGGTGGCCTATTACTCGAATGAAGCGACACAGTGGTCCCTCAAGGTGATGCCGTACTCGCTCTTCTTTTATTTCTGGCTCTACCAGATCAGTCTCTATTGGGCACTGCTGAACCTGTTGCCGGTCTATCCGCTGGATGGCGGGCAGGTGGCTCGGGAGTTGTGTCATTTGGGTCGGGTGCCGCAACCGGAGCAGGCGTCGTTGAAGCTGTCGATGGGGACGGCGATCGCGGTGGCCGTTGTGGGCGTCGTGGCGTTTGCCCAGCCGGAGTTGCTGGCGGGTTGGCCGTGGTGGCTGCCGGTGCCCGGTCTCTTCGGCGTGCTGCTGTTTGCGTCGCTGGCGTATGCGTCTTGGGAAGCCCTGCAAAACTACCGCGGCCGCTATCACTACGAGTGAAGACGCCGCAGACAGTGGGGTCTGCGGCGACAGGAGGCTGCTACTCCTTGACTTCGGTCGGCTTCGCGGTGGCGAGGATCGTCTTGATGTCTTCCAGCACTTTCACGGCATCATCCTTGGTCTCGTAGCCCTTGGTGGGCATGGCGATAGTCTTGCCGTCGCCGTTCTTGATGCGGTAGCGCCAGCCGCTCTTGCCTTGGTAGAGCTCGATGCTCCCGCCCGCCTTGGACGGTGCAGCGGCCGCTTTCTTGGTGGTTCCGGGCTTGGTCTTGGCACCCTTCGGCTCCTGCGCGACCGTGACCGTGCTCCCAGCCAACGCGGCAAGAGCAACCATCAGGCCGAGTGTACGACGCAGTTTCATGGCAAACTCCAAATGCAGAAATGGGAGGAACGCAGCAATTATCGCGGCTGCCGCGACGAGTTCAATGCAATTTTTACCGGCTTGCGGAGTTTCCAGGTTCGCATGCTTTCCCAGCTTCCCGAGCGATCTTCAATCATTCTGCAAAACTGCGGCATACATCTCTTGCGAAGCTGGCGCGGCACGTTATGACGCTGGCCATTCCGCAGGCAGGTGAACGATGAACATGCGAAGCCTTCTGGCCGCCGCTCTCGTGGCCGTGAGCGTGGCCCACTCCGACGCGGCGATCGGCGATCCTCCGTTCGCCATCGACACGCAGGACATCGCCAGCGTCCCGCGACCGATGCCGGGCGTCGATGAAAAAATCGACGACTTCTGGCAGACGATCTGCGACTGGGTGCGGCCCAAGCTCGGGCTCGTGATACCGACTGAGAAATGGATGTAGGGTTCTACGGCGGTCGCTTCGAAATTGCGGTTTCCTGGGGGGGAATGGTCATGTTTCGCACACTCGCACTCTCGGCATTTCTTGCAGGTCTCGGCTGCACGGGGTTGCCCATGTCGGCACCCACGGCGCGGCCGCAAGCCATGGAGGATCCCACCGAGAAGCTCGCCGCGGCCCGCATCGGCGACAAAACCGTCGTCGGCAATGTCGAGTCGCAGCCGGTCAGCGCGGTCGGGCTGGTCTGGAAGCTCAACGGCACCGGTAGCCAGGCCAGCGGGGAATGGCGCGCCATGCTCGAACGCGACCTCCGCAAGAAAAAGCTCCCGAACGTGCAGCAGTATCTCGACGACCCCAACAAAACAACCAGCCTCGTGCTCGTCAGCGCGGTCATCCCGCCCGGCTCCAAGAAGGGGGACATGATCGATATTGATGTGTCGCTCCCCCGCGGCAGCCGCACCACCAGCCTTCGCGGTGGGTGCCTTCTCGAATGCGACCTCGCCACCAGCGAGCAATCGGCTCACGTTCGCCAGGCGATGGTGAGCAGCGGTGCCGAGGTTGGCCCGAGCCCGGTCATGGGCAACACGCTCCTGCTGGGCAAGACGCTGGTCCGTGCCGAAGGCCCGCTCGTGGTCGGCAGCGATGGCACGACTGCCAAGCTCAAGACCACCATCACCGAAACCGATGGCACGGACAACTACACCGTCGGCAAAATCTGGGGTGGTGGCCGCGTCCTCGAAGACCGCCCCTACTACATCGTGCTCAACGACAAGAACAGCCGCGTGGCGATGGAGATTGCCGAGCGACTGAATGCGACCTTCCAGCCCGGCGGCGACTCGCGCATGAAACTGGCGAACGCGATCAACGCCAGTGTGGTGAGCGTGGGCGTGCCGCCGCAATACCGTATGAACCATCAGCGGTTCCTGACTGTGGCACGGCAAGTGCCGCTACTGCCCGCCGGACCGGACAGCCTCTACCGCAAGCGCCTCGAAGCCGAACTGCTCGAGCCCGAGACGGCGATCACCGCCGCAGTCAAGCTCGAAGCGCTCGGGGTCGAGAGCCAGCAACCGCTCCGCGTGGCGCTGCAGCACAAGTCGCCGTGGGTGCGCTTCGC
>JBGSSZ010000560.1:0-7635 GCA_041736785.1 Limnoglobus sp. | reverse complement strand
CTCGATCGTGTCGCCGTGCGGGTGCCGCGGGTGAAGCCACTGCTCGCCGCGGGCATCCGCGGTCGCCCGCACAATGACGGTTTCTACGTGCTTTCGCCCGACAACCCGACCTGCACGAATGCCGTGGCACAGTTGGTCCTGCTCGAAGCGGCTGCCGGGCCGCGGCGGGCACCGCGGCTGATTGAGGCTTTCGATGCCGAGGCGGCACGTCAGTACTGCAGTCAGCGGCTGACGGCTCGACTGCTGCTCGCGGCAATTGCCAGGCTCGAAGCGGATGCCCATGTGCAAGTCGCGGACATCGATCTCGCCGTCGTCCATGGTCTTGGCGCGTTCGCGGGCACCGGCGGGATTCTTCGACTCGCCGATCAGCGCGGTCTCGACGTTGTCTGCGATGAGCTTCGCACCCTCGCCCGACGCGGCAAGCGATTTCAGCCGCCGGCACTGCTCACACGACTGGCCACAGAAAATGAATCATTCCACGGCTCCCCGGGGATCGAACGGCGACTAAGAATGTCGGCATGACCCGCGCCGAACGCATCCCGCTCATCCTCGCCGAACTGGCACGACTCTACCCGGACAGCACGACCGAGCTCGATTTTCAGACGCCGTTGCAACTGATGATCGCGGTGATGCTCTCGGCTCAGTGCACTGATCGCCGTGTCAATCTCGTCACGCCCGCCTTGTTTGCCCGATATCGAAGTGCCCGCGATTTCGCAATGGCCGATCTCGACGAACTCGAGTCGTATGTCCGCAGCACTGGTTTCTATCGCAACAAGGCAAAGAATATTCGGGCCGCGTGTCAGGCACTCGTTGAGCAACACGATGGCGAAGTTCCGCGGACACTGGCGGAACTGACTGCGCTGCCGGGGCTCGGTCGCAAGAGTGCCAACTGCATCCTGGGCGACGCGTTCGCCACGCCCGGGATCACCGTCGACACGCATGTGGGACGACTGTCCCGCCGTCTGGGTCTGACCCGCGAGGTCGATCCGGTGAAAGTGGAATTCAAGCTGATGAAATTGCTGCCGCCGGAATCGTGGACCGAGGTGAGCCATCGGCTGATCCTGCACGGCCGCCGCGTCTGCATGAGCCGCAACCCGAAGTGCGGGATCTGCACGCTAAGCAAAAACTGCCCGAGAGCGGGCGTGCCCGCCAATAAAACGAAAGCACCCACGAGAACAAAACCATGACGCTCGCGACGACCACGTTGCTCGATCGGTTTCTCCGCTATGTGAAGATCGACACTCAGGCTGACGAACGCTCGACCAGTTATCCCAGCACGCCGGGTCAGCTTGAGCTTGGCAAAATGCTCCGCGACGAACTCGCCGCGATGGGCTATACGGACGCGGTGCAAAACGATCATGGCATCGTCTTCGCAACGATCCCCGGCACCGTGCCCGATGCTCCCACGATCGCATTCAATTCGCACGTGGATACCTCGCCGGAGACCAGCGGCAAAGGCGTCAAACCCCAGGTGATCCGCGACTACAAAGGCGACGACATCCATCTGCCCGGCGACCCGACCAAAGTCATCCGCTTCGCCGCCACGCCCGAACTTCACAATCTCATCGGCAAGACGATCATCACCACCGACGGCACAACCCTGCTCGGCAGCGACGACAAGGCCGGCGTTGCAGTCATCATGGAACTGGCGCGGATTCTCAGCGAACGCAAGGACATCCCGCACGGCCCCATTCGCGTCGTCTTCACCTGCGACGAGGAGATCGGCAAGGGCGTATTGCACCTCGACCCCAGGGAGATCGGCGCGATCGTCGGCTACACGCTCGACGGGCAGGGGGCCGGCGAGATCGAAGCCGAAACCTTCTCCGCGGACAAGGCCACCGTCACGATCACCGGTGTGAACATTCACCCAGCACTCGCGAAGGGCCGCATGGTCAACGCCGTCAGGCTGGCGGCGGCGTTCATCGACCGCATGCCGCAGAAAATCCTGAGCCCCGAAACCACCGACGGTCGTCAGGGATTCCTGCACCCTTATACCATTGAAGGTGGCGTCGGAAAGACCACGATCCACATTCTGCTCCGCGATTTCGAAACGGCCGAACTCGAACACCGTGCACAAGCTTTGCGCGATATTGCGAAGACCATCACGGCTGAGCATCCTGAAGCACTCATCGAAGTCGAAATCGTCCATCAATATCGCAATATGCGGGATGGCATCGCACAGGAGCCGCGGGCGATTGAATATGCGGATGCCGCGGTCAAGCGAGCCGGGCTGACGCCGAAGCATCTGATCATCCGTGGCGGGACCGACGGTGCACAACTGACTGCGAAGGGTTTGCCGACGCCGAACCTCAGCACGGGCGAGCACAACATCCATTCGCCGCTAGAATGGACCTGTTTGGAGGAAATGGAGTCCGCCGTGCAGGTGCTCGTGGAACTCGTGCAGGTGTGGGCAGGAAAATAATTAAGGTTTCAATGCCCCGACCTTCGCGCCGGCAGATTTGAATGCTGCAATTGCGGTATCGATCTGCTCAGTGCTGTGGGCCGCGGAAACTTGCAACCGAATGCGAGCCTGACCGTTGGGCACCACGGGGAAGCTGAAGCCGATCACATAAATGCCCATCGTCAGCAGTTCATTCGCCATGGCAGTGGCGAGCGATGCATCGTAGAGCATCACAGGCAGGATGGGAGTCGGGCCGGGCTTGACGGTGAATCCCGCTGCTTCCAAACCGGCTCGCATACGGACGGTGTTCGATTTGCATTTCTCGCGAAGATCGCTGGACGCATCGATCACCTCGAGTGCTTTCATTCCCGCGGCGACCAGCGACGGCGGCACCGAATTGCTGAAGAGATAGGGCCGGCTGCGGTTCTTGAGCCAGTCGACGACCTCCGCGGACGCAGCGGTGAATCCGCCCGACGCACCGCCGAGGGTCTTGCCGAGTGTGCCCGTGAGAATGTCGATGCGGTCGAGCACGCCAAGCTCTTCGGCGGCTCCGCGGCCCGTCGCGCCGAGATGCCCGGTGCCGTGGCAGTCGTCGATGCCGACGATGGCGTCGTATTCATCGGCCAATGCGCAAATATCCGCGAGCCGGGCGAGATCGCCATCCATGCTGAACACGCTGTCGGTGAAGATCATCCGAAAGCGGCAACTCTTCGATTCTTCGAGTCGGGCCCGAAGGTCATTCATGTCATTGTGCTTGTAGCGATGTCGCTGAGCTTTGCACAATCGCACACCATCGATGATGGAAGCATGATTCAGTTCATCGGAGAGGATGGCGTCCTGCTCACCGAGCAGCGGTTCAAAGAGTCCGCCATTGGCATCAAAGCAGGAGATGTAGAGAATCGAATCCTGCTTCTTAAAGAACTTCGCAATCGCGGTTTCGCACTGTTTGTGAATACTCTGCGTGCCACAGATGAAACGGACGGAGGAGAGCCCATAGCCCCACTCGTCCAGTCCGCGATGAGCCGCGGCGACGATGTCGGGATGGTTGGCGAGACCGAGATAATTATTGGCGCAGAAGTTGATGACCTCGCGGCCCCTGACCATGATCGTCGCCCGCTGCGGGCTTTCGATGAAGCGCTCCGCTTTTTGGAGGCCTTTGGCTTTCAAACCTGCAAGCTCCTCTCGCAGGTAGTCGTCGAGCTTGATAGATGACATCGGAGCGTTCTCGATCAGTTTTTTTTTGCGACTCTCGGCACATTGAGCATTGCGAGCTTCCGCTTCGCCCGCCAGCTTTTCCAGGCTTTCCACAGCATCGGGTACACCGACACCAGCACGATCAGGATAATGAGCTTATCGAGGTGCTTGGCAAATGTAAATTCGGGCTTCCCAAGGAGGTTCTGGACAGCGGCATCAGCGCCTTTCAGCACATAGTAGCCAAACAGCACCATACTGACGATCCAGAGAATCCCGCCGACGATGTTGTAGAGCATGAAGGTGCGATAGTTCATTTTGGCGGCACCCGCCACCACCGGCACGAAGGTTCTCACGAAAGGCATGAACCGGGCAATGATGAGGGTCTTGCCGCCGTGCTTTTCGAAGTATTCATGCGCTTCCGTGATGTGTCGCTGTCTGAAGCAGCGACCGTCGGGCCGATGGAAGATCGTCGGTCCGGCTTTCGCGCCGATCCAGTAGCCAACCATCTCGCCGATGATCGCCGCGATACTGAGGGCTCCGATGAAGAGCCAGACGTTCCAGTCGCACAGACCGATGACAACGCCGAGGACGACAAGCAGCGAATCGCCGGGGAAGAGGAATCCGAAGAGCAGACCGGTCTCGGCGAAGACGATGAAACAGACGACGACGAGTGCGGCCCAAAGCACGTTCGGTTGGTTCAGTGCCGCCTTGAACGCGTCCGGGTTCGTCAGGTTTCGCGGATCGATAATCGTGATGAGAATCGACCACACCTGCTGAAAAAACTCTTCCATACCGCCGTGCTCCGTGTGTGGCCCTTGCGATTGTGGGGAGATCGCTTACAACAGTGCCAACCGCAATGGGAAGGAATCACTGATGCGTCTCGCACTCGCTTCGCTGATGATCGCATGTTCGGCGGGTTCTGTCCACGCCTGGTGGGGCAGCACGGTGTACGCCGGCCCGCCGCCTGTCTACTACTCACCGGTGTACTCCACGTACTACGCACCGGTGTACTCCGCATACTACGCACCGGTGTACACCGCGTACTACACGCCAATGTACGTCGTGCCGTACTTTGTGGAGCCACTGTATTACTATGAGCCTTGGGTGGAATATTGTCCGTGTCTGCCGCTGATGGTGACTCCGTCGGTAGCGGTGGAGCCCCCCGTGCCGGCTCGGATGCCGGAGCAGGCGCCGGTGCCGAAGGGCGCGAAAGCGGAGACACCGTTTAGCCCGATCCTGCCGGTCGAGGAGAAGTCGGAGAGCAAGCTGCCGAAGCAGGATACACCGTTGAATACGGACGTGCCGAAGTTTGACGTGCCCAAGGAAGTGCTGCCAAAGGTGGATGCACCCAAGCTGCCGCCCCCGAAGCTCGAGTTACCCAAGCTGGAGCCGCTGACACCGAAAGGCGACGCACCCATCATCGAGTTGCCGTCGGCAGCTGCGCCGAACTCTCCGAAGGTCGATCTGCCACTGCCGCCGATCACCGTGAACAAGATCACGTCGAACTTCCGCCCGGCTCCGCGAGGTACTCTGGTGCCGGTCGATGGTGTCATCCCCAGAGACGGCAAATACCGCGTCGGGTTCTTCAACATGAGCGAACGCGATGTGACGCTGGTCGTCGATGGTCAGGAGATCAAGCTCCCGAAGCGGTCGAGCGTGAGCGCGACGGTGGGGTCGACGTTCCGCTGGGGACTTGAGTCCGCCGAGGTGGAAGACGCAGCGATCCCGGTCACGGCTGCGGGTGCCGAAATCATCATCAGGTAAACTGCCACGAGGAACAGATCATGTCGTTTTCACGTCGTGCCTTTCTGGGCTCCGCTGCTGTGGCCGCCACGGTGCCGTCACTCCCCGCGGCAGACGCCCCGACCGCAGGCCGAAAATATCACATCGGCGTCTCCACCTATTCATTTTGGCAGTTCAAGAACGAGAAGCTGCGGCCCATCGAGAACTGCATCGAGACCGCCGCGGAGATGGGCTTTGACGCGGTCGAAATTTTGCATCGCCAGATGACGGCCGAGACCCCCGCGGCCCTGCAGAAAATCAAGCAGACGGCGTTCCTGAATGGCTTGTCGCTGTGCGGCTTTTCCACGCATCAGAGCTTCCTCTATGCCGACGCCGCGGAACGGCAGAAGAATGTCGACCTGACGATTCGGCAGATCGAACTCGCCTACGCGATGGGCATCCCCACCATGCGAGTGAACACCGGGACATGGCGGACGAGCAAGAATTTCGACGCCCTGATGGCGAACAAGGGCATTGAGCCGCCGATCGCCGGGCACACGGACGAGGATGGTTTCAAGTGGGCGATCGACGGCCTGACCGCGTGCCTGAAGACGGCAGAAAAGTGCGGCGTGACGCTCGGCCTGGAAAATCACTGGGGTCTCGGCCGCACGCCTGAAGGAGTCGCCCGCATCGTTGACGCGATTAAGTCCCCGTGGCTGCGGGTCACACTCGACACCGGTAACTTCCTCGAGGACCCCTACGACAAGCTCAAGATGCTCGCCGACAAAACCGTGCTGCTGCAGGTGAAGACCTACTACGGTGGCGGGATGTGGTACACGCTCGAACTCGACTACGACCGCATCGCCAAGATCATGAAAGCCGCGAAGTACACCGGCTATATTTCGCTCGAATTTGAAGGCAAGGAAGCTCCCCTGACCGCTGTGCCCAAGAGCTTGGCCATGCTGCGGCATGCATTCGCATAACCTCTCCGAGGAAACCGCTATGCCTCCCTCCGACGACAAAATCGATCTCAATCCGGTCGATCCTGAGATTCTCGAACACGCCCCGAAGCAGGGGCTTGGCGAGTTCGCCGAGACGATCATCGACGAGGACGGTCAACTCGATCCGGAAGTGCTGGAAGAGCCGACCGACGACGACTGATGGAATAAGCGCGGGTCAGGCGTAAAACAGCTCCATGAGCGAGCTTGCCTTCCAACGCTGCATTCACCCGCACTGCGGGGCAACAGTCGACTTGGCGAACACCACGTTTCAATGCCCGAAGTGCGGCGGGCTGCTCGACGTTGCCTACGACTGGGACCGCCTGCCCGTGCCGAAATCGCTCGCTCACTTCGAGAGCAAGTGGAGCCGCCGCACTGACCAGCTCGAATTCTCCGGCGTCTGGCGCTTCCGCGAACTCTTTCCCTTTACGCGAGATGAGCAGATCCTGACCATCGGCGAAGGTCAGACGCTGTGCCAGCGGGCCGACAGCGTCGCCAGCTACGTCGGCATGACGCCCGGAGGCGTTTACCTCCAATACGAGGGCATGAACCCCAGCGGCAGCTTCAAGGACAACGGCATGACCGCGGCGTTCACGCACGCCCGCATGGTCAATGCTCGCCGGGCCGCCTGTGCCAGCACTGGTAATACCAGCGCCTCGCTTGCCATCTATTGCGCCGCCACCTCGCTGATGCGGGGGGTGATTTTCATCGGCAGCGGCAAGATCAGCGCCGGCAAACTTTCACAAGCCCTCGAACATGGTGCGCTCACGGTGCAGATCGCTGGTGACTTCGACGACGCGCTTCGCCGCGTTCAGGAAGTCAGCCGGCAATTGGGCATCTATCTCGTCAACAGCATCAACCCCTTCCGGCTCGAAGGGCAGAAGACCGTGATGTACCGCGTGCTCGAAGCACTCCGCTGGGAGGTGCCGGACTGGATCGTGGTCCCTGGCGGCAACCTCGGCAACACTTCCGCGTTCGGCAAGGCGTTCAGCGAACTGAAAGAACTGGGGCTCATCAACACGATCCCGCGGATCGCTGTGATCAACGCCAGCGGTGCCAACACGTTTTTCCGCCTCTACGAGCAGCAGGGCCTGCGCTGGAACGCCGGCGTGCCGGACCAGGGCAAGATCGACACCTTCTTGACCGCGATGGCAGTTGCCGATCGCAGGGCCGACACGCTGGCGAGTGCCATCGAGATCAATCGACCGGTGAACCTGCCCAAGTGCCTTCGTTCGCTCGAAAGTTGTGGCGGGTGCGTACGGGAGGTGAGCGATTCCGAGATCCTCGACGCCAAAGCGAAGATCGGTTTCGGCGGCCTCG
>JBGSSZ010000514.1:0-2356 GCA_041736785.1 Limnoglobus sp. | reverse complement strand
TTCCCCGTGCAGGTGGCGAAGAACGAAAAGCTCGTGGCCACCGCCGCACCGTTCACGTTCAACGTCGTCAACACGCCGACGAAGCTCGACACCGAAAGCTGGGACTACGTCAGCCAGAACGGCACACCCGAGCAGGTGATCGCCTTCCTCGAACGCGAGAATGTCAACGCACTCGATCTCGACCGCATCGCCTGGCGCATGAAAGACGCCGAGTTCTTCAAGACCGTGCTCGGCCTGCTCGCCAACCGGCACGTCTACCAGAACACACTCTGGAGCTATTCGCTGCTGCACAACGACGTGCCCGCGGCTCAGGTTTATCTGCAATACGCCGAACAACTATTTAACGAGACCGGTCAAGGCCCGCTGACCAGCCCGCTGGTGACCTACGACCCCGTGACGCGGCACGCGTATCAGCATCTGGAATACAAGCCGCTGGTGAACGCCCGCGCTCACTCCCTCGGCTCGCAGCGACAGATCGTCAACGCCAGCGTGCTCGCCCAGTACCACCACTTCCTCACCATGCTCAGCTACCGCGCCACGCTCAGCGACACCGACAAGCTCGCGGTCGTCTACTATCTGCTGCTGCAGGACCGCGTGGAGGAGGCGCTCGAATTCTTCGCCGGCGTCGATGCCACGAAGGTGACGACGAAGCTGCAGTACGACTACTGTGCCGCGTATGTGGCGATGTACGAGAGCAAGCCGAAGCGGGCCCGCACGATCGCGGCCAAGTATGCGGAGCATCCCGTCGATCGCTGGCGGAAAACATTCCAGGCGGTGCTGGCTCAGGTCGACGAGATCGACGGCAAGCCGGGCAAACTGACCGACGCCGAGAACCGACTGGCCCGTCAGACGGAGGAAGCCGCGAAGCAGCCAAGCTTCGACTTCACCATCGACAACCAGACTGTGAACCTGAACTGGCAGAACCTCGAGAGCGTGACGGTGAACTATTACCTGATGGATGTGGAGTTGCTGTTCAGTCGCAATCCGTTTGTGACGCAGACGGGGAATCAGTTTGCGATGATCACGCCGAACGCGTCGAAGGTGGTCAAGCTGGCGGCAGGTCAGTCGAAGCAGTCGATCCCGCTACCGGCGGATCTGATCAAGCGGAATGTCTTCGTCGAGGTGGTCGCCGGCGGCCGCAGCCAGGCCCGGCCCTACTACGCCAACGCGATGGACGTGAAGATCTCCGATGCTTACGGCCAACTGAAAGTGACCAACGCTGCCGGGGCACTGCCCAAGGTCTACGTGAAGGCCTACGTGCGGACCGCGGATGGCCAGGTGAAGTTCCACAAGGATGGCTACACCGACCTGCGTGGCCGCTTCGATTATGCGAGCGTGAGCACGCCGGAGAAGAGTGCACCGGTGAAGTATGCGCTGCTGATCCTGAGCGACGAGTTCGGTGCCGTGATCCGCGAAGTCAACCCGCCACAGCAGTAAACTGAAGCAAAGATAACCACAAAGACCTCAGAGGAGTCACAGAGAAGAAAAGGCCTCGAAGGAATAAAATACGAGCCGCCGCTAACGCTGCCGGCTCGTATTGATGATGTGTCGTGTGCTCCGTGCTTCTGTGGCTAGTTTGGGTTTCAGTCTCATGCTCACCTTCACCAATGCTGCATTACTGGCCGGTCTTGCGGCGTTGGCAATCCCGCCGATCGTGCATTTCTTCAGCCGTCGTCGCATTGACGAACACGACTGGGCGGCGATGCAGTTTCTGCAGGTGAGCCAGCGGACGAAGCGCAAGGTCTATTTCGAGCAGTTTTTCCTGATGCTGCTGCGGATGCTGATCATCGGTCTGCTCGTGGCGGCACTCGCGGCACCGGTGCTGACGAGCACGCTCTTCAATCGGCTCGGGTTGCCAGGCGGCTCACGCGATGTCGTGATCCTGATCGACGGCTCGGCGAGCATGGCGTGCAAAACCGATGGCACCAGCGCTCATGAGGCGGCGAAAAATTGGGCGGCAAAGTTCATCGATTCGCTGCGGCCAGGGGATCGCGTCGCGGTCTATCAGGCACGGCAAACGCTGCTGCCGCTGCTGCCGACATTCTCGGGCGAACTGGAGCAGGCGAGAAATTCGCTTGAGCTACTGCCGCCGCCGCGGGGTGGTGTCGACTGGCCAGGTTGCGTGGCGAGTGCCGCGAAACTGCTCGAGAGTAGTCAGGGCGATCGCGATATTGTGATTGTCAGCGACAATCAGCGGGCGGGCTGGGCGGATGAATCGACGCTGCCACGCTGGGAACTGGGCGGCATTGCGGGCGGGCCGCGGATCTGGGTGGCGAACGTCGCCGCCAATCGCACGGCCGAACCGTTCAACTTCACGCTCGAGCCGATCCAGACGGCTCGCGGTGTGGCGAGTGCC
>JBGSSZ010000488.1:0-11381 GCA_041736785.1 Limnoglobus sp. | reverse complement strand
AGCAGATCGCTGACGCTGACTTGAGCGGCCCCGGCTCCGCTGGCAACCAGCCCGCCACGTTCGGCGTGAACGCGTTCAAGACCATCACCGCAGCCCTGCCAGCGACCACCCCCGGCACCGGCACCATCGACGTGCAGGAAGGCACCTACGCCGAGACCGTCGCAATCAACCAGGGCGTGAGGATCGTCGGCCCGAACGAAGGCATCAGCGGCAGCGGCACGCGCGTCAATGAAGCCGTGGTCACCAGCCCGGTCGCCAATCTCGCAGGGACGGGAGTCGGCCTGGTCCGCATCACCGCCAACAACGTTACCATAGATGGTCTCGCTGTCGATGGCGACAACACCGCCATTTCCGGCGGCGTGGCCGTCCTCGGCGGAGCGGACAGCAATGCTCGCCGAGGCATTGTCCTTGGCTCCGGAACTCAAACCGTCACCGGTGCCAATATCACCAACAGCCGCATTCAAAACTTCTACGGTCGCGGCGTGCAATTCGGATTCTCCGACTTCGAGGAGGGGCTGCTCAGCATCCCCTCTTCGTCGACCAGTGGCACCGCGCAGAACAACTCATTCACCGGAATCGGCGACGTCCCCGGCAGCGATGGTTATGCCGTCCTCGCCTTCGACAGCACCCCGAACGTGACTAACAATTCGATTGCCATTACCACGAACTTCGGCGTTTACTACCAGGTCGTCTATCCGCCAAACGTTTCGCCGATCACAGTTAGCGGCAACACGATCGATGCTCAGCTCCTCGGCGTTGCATTCAATCAAACGCATAGCACTATCGGTACCAGCACCATCAGCGGCAACACCATCGCCACGGGTAACAATGGTATCGGCCTACTGCTTTGGAACATCGGCAACACACTCACCGTTTCCGGTAACAGCATCACCGGAACCGGTACTGGCGACATTGGCATGCACGTCTGGAATGCCCAGGCCACCCTTCCCACTTCGATCAATGTTTTCAACAGCACCATCAGCGGTTATGCCACTGGCCTCGAAGTCACCAACAAGAACTCTCTCTACTACGACGTTCCTGCACTGGATACGTCAAACGTTACTCTCAGTGGCGTCACTGTGAACGTGCCAGTTGGCGGCACCGGACTACGTGCCACCGGCGACGCGGTCAGCAAACACGACGCGACGATCACTCTCAACGGCACGAACACCATCAGCGCCACTACAGGGGCCATCGGGATCGCGATTGACGGTCCTCAGGCCAAACTCGGTGGCACGTCGCTGGCAAGCACTAACTTCACCGGCTTCTCGGGCAGCAGCCAGTTCGTCAGCCTGCTCAACACCGCCCACGCTGGCGATGCCATCGATGGCACCACCGCGAGCTACAACGGCGTGCTCGGTAGCGCACTCACACGCAGCAGCACTCCGAGCGGCTTCTATGTCGAAGACCGCATCACGCATGCCCTCGACGATGCCGGCGTCGGATTCGTCCGCACCACGGCAACCAAAGTTTGGGTAACGACTAGCACGCTCGGCATCCAGCGAGGTATCGACGTTGCCAGCAGCGGCGATACGGTCTTCGTCCAGGCTGGAAGCTACGCTGAATCGCTCGATGTGAACAAACCGCTTTCGCTCATTGGCCCGAACGATGGCAAGGCTGGCAATGCCGCCCGCGACCCCGAAGCAGTAATCACCAGTCCGGTCGCCATCGCACAGTCTCTGGTCGACATCAACGCAACGAATGTGATCCTCGATGGTTTCACGGTGAATGGCGATGCCGGCATCGTCGGGGGCGTCCTGCTCCTAGACGGCCTTACCTCCAGCAACGCCGCTCGCGGCATCACGGTCGACGGCGACAATGCTCAGGTCATCAACAACCGCGTCCAGAACATTTACCGCCGTGGCGTGCAGTTCTTCTTCGACGGTGCCAGCGCGCCTCTCGGCGGGCTTGCTGCGCAGAATGACCTACTGCGCATCGGCAGCGATGACACGCTCGGTGGGACGAACGCTGGCTACGCGATCATCTCCTTCTTCGGCAATCCCAGCGTCAATGCGAATACCATCAACGAGGCCCACAGCGGCATTTATTTTCAAGTCGTCTATCCGCCGAATGCTGCCGCTTTCACAGTCGACAACAACAACGTCACTGCTCGGGATATCGGGATCGCTGTGAATCAGACGTCCAGCTCGATCGCTGCCACGTCGCTGAGCGGGAACACGATCAACACTGGAGCCGGCAGTGTCGGCCTGCTGCTGTGGAACATCGGGAACTCCCTCACGGTTTCTGGGAACACTCTCAACGGTTCCGGCGGCGGCAACATCGGCATCCATGCTTGGAACGCTCAAGCGACTCTGCCCCAAAACGTGATCGTCCAAAACAGCACGATCAGCGGCTACGCCACCGGCGTCGAAGTCACGAACAAGAACGCACTCTACTACGACACTCCCGCTCTGGACGACGCAACCATTACCCTTAGCAGCGTGACAATTAATGTGCCCACTGGCGGCACTGGTGTCAGGGCGGTCGGCGACGCGGTCAGCACCAAAACCGCCAACGCGATTCTCACTGGCAGCAGCATTATCGGAGGAGCCACAGGTATCCAGGTGCTCGGTGCTCTCGCAACAGCGAACGTCCAGACCACAACGATTCAGGGTGCGAGCGCGATCGGCGTCGATGTTGACGGCGGTATGGCCACTATCACCAACAATCCCATCAACAGCAACGCGGTCGGCATCAACTTCGCCAACAGCGGTTCAGGCAGCGTGACGGGTAACAACTTCAACGACACCACCGACAACGGC
Organism: Limnoglobus sp.; assembly: GCA_041736785.1. Classification (GTDB taxonomy): domain Bacteria; phylum Planctomycetota; class Planctomycetia; order Gemmatales; family Gemmataceae; genus JBGSSZ01. The sequence goes on along the minus strand of JBGSSZ010000488.1, from coordinate 8,619 downwards.
ACCGACATCTTCATCGCCACCAGCGCAGGTGCAGTCGTCATCGGTGCAGGCAACGCGTTCGCGGGCAGCAGTTTCTTCATCCAGAACCAGTCTGCAGTCGATTACGATCTCTCTGCCAACGCCACCACGTTCGATGTTGGCAGCGGTGATACGCTCCCGGCTGCCCTGACGCTCGCCGATAAGTTCACCGTTGAGCAGCGTCTCGAACACAAGCCCGACAACAACGCCTACGGCCTCATCACGTTCGTCGCCAATACGGTTTACGTGCCGAATACGCAGACGATCCAGGGCGGCATCGATGCGGTGCCGGATGGCAGCACGGGCTGGAGCGTGATTGTCCAAGCCGGCAAGTATGTCGAAGCGGTCAATGTGAATGAATCCGTCTCGCTGATCGGGCCGAACGCCGGCATCAGTGCAGGCAAGACCGCAGGCGTCCGTGGAGCGGAAGCAACTGTCACGAGCCCGGTCGCGAATTTGACTGGCTTTACGGTTGGCCTCTTCTCCGTCACGAAGAATGATGTCGTTATCGACGGCTTTGCATTCGATGGTGATAACACGAGTCTGCCGGGTGGTGTGGCGGTAATCGGCGGGGCTGACTCGAATGCCCGCCGCGGGGTCGCGGTGTCAGCCGTCAGCAACACGCTGATCCAGAACAATATCTTCGTCAATCTCTATGGTCGCGGTATCCAGTTCGATGATGTCTCCGGGGTACCGGCCACCGGCGGCCAGGTCATCGACAACGGATTCAGCAACATCGGCGACACCGGCGGCGCTGACGGATTTGCCGCTCTCGCGTTCGATAGCACGTATGACTTTGTCGGTAATGACGTCGCGAACACGAATATCGGTCCGTGGTACCAGTTCCTCTACACCGACAGCACGCCTGTGAATGTGACGGGGAATGCTGTGAGTGCCGTGCTCGCTGGCATCGGGATCAACGAAACCGGCAGCAACACTGGTTTGATCACCGTCAGCAGCAATACCTTTGCGGTCGGCAGTGGCGGCATCGGTGCCCAACTCTGGTCTATCGCTCATGCAGCGGGCACCACTTTCACCAACAACATCTTTACGGGTTCTGGTGCGGGCAGCCTCGGCATCTACGCCTGGACGGCGACGGGCGCGATGACGATTCCCATCGACGGCGGTTCGATCAGCGGCTTTGAGACTGGCGTGCTGGTGGCGAATGAAGAAGTGTTTGGCCCGTTCGGCCCGGCGACTGCTGCCAGCACTGTGAATCTGTCGAACCTAGCGATCACGCCGGCCACCGGCGGCACCGCGGTCAGTGTGAACGACACTGCTGCTGGCACGACCGCAGTGAATGTGGGTCTGAACAACGTGACTCTGAACGGAGCCGGCAATAGTACCGGCCTGCTGCTCTCGGGCCCCGTCGCCAAAGCGGTTGGCAATACGCTCGCGAACACCGCATTCTCCGGCTTTACCGGGACCGCTCAATACGTGGTGCTCGCCAATGGCTCTTACAACGGTTCGACACTCGACGGCCAGACGGCCGACTACGATGGCGTCGTAGGCAACACCGCCACGCTGCCGCAGGCTTTCGCCATTGAAGACAGAATCACGCATCAACTCGATGATGCCGCTCAGGGCTTCGTGGAGATCCAGACCGCTACGGCGTTCGTTACCAATGCCAGCGGCAGCATCCAGCGTGGCATTGATGCCGAAGGCCTGTCTGCCGGCGGTATTGTGAACATCGTCGGCGGCACCTATGTCGGCAATGTGAGCACTGCCGCGGCAGCGTACCAACTCGTGCCAAACCCTGTCACTGGTGTGGGCCCGACCACTCTCACCATCACCGGCGATCTCACGCTCGACGGCAACGACAAACTCGTCGTGGACATCAACGGGCTCGTCGCCGGCACCGACTACGATCAGTTCGTCGTCTCCGGCACGGCGACACTCGGCGGAGTGGACCTCGGCGTGAGCCTCGGTTTCGTGCCCGCCCTTGCCGATCAGTTCACTATCGTCTCCGCGGGCTCCGTAGCCGGCGCGTTCATGGCCAGCCTCAGTCCGTTCTTCGTGGTCAACACCACGCGGCTCTATCCGACCACGACCGCCACGACCGGTAAGCTGACGGCCACGCCCAACGCCGCTCCGCTGGACGTGTTCGTCGATGACAGCTACGCACCACCGGCTGTTGGCACGGTCGTCGACTTCCCCGTCGGCGGAGCCAGCGGGCAGTTTGTTTACGGCTACAACGTGTCGAACACGATTGCCGGCGGTCAAGGCCTCCTGGGTGCCGGCACCACGACCGTCACCGTCGCAGACGGCAGCTACGCTGAAGCGGTCGTGCTTCCCGCCGCTCAGACGCTGATCGTCAACAACGGCATCGTCACGATCAACTCGCTTTCGGGGCCGCTCGCCAGCAATCTCGACATCAATGGTTTCACGCTTCAAACCGGCGATGCGACCAGCACGACGTTCGATGGCCTGATCGCGGGCAGCGCGGCGAGCACGCTGATCAAACAGGGCACCGGCACCTTCGGACTCACGGCGGACAACAGCGCCTTCACCGGCCTGCTCTCCGTGGACGCGGGCACCGTGGACCTCACCGGCAAGCTCGGAGGGGACGCATCTATCTCGGGCACGCTGACCGGCTCGGGCACGATCCTCGGCGATGTCGATGTCAACGCCGGCGGCCTGCTCACCGGCACGCTCACGGTCGACGATCTCACCAACGACGGCACGGTCAGCCCCGCCGGAGCCGCAGTCGGCACCATCACCGCAGCCAGCTACACGCAGACCGCCGGCGGGTTGCTCGTGCTCGACGTCAACGGCCCGGTCGTGACGAACGATTCCATCGTGGTCACCACGGGGAACACGGTCATCGATGGAACTGTGATGGTCAACAGCACGGGTGCGGCGATCAGCAACTTCACCAGCATCCCCGTGATTAACAACACTGGTGCGGGCACGGTCAGCGGCAACTTTGTCGGACTGCTCAACGGCTTCTTCGTCACCGCCGGTGCGAACACGTTCCAGATCTTCTACATGGGCGGCGACGGCAATGATGTCTCGCTCTTCACCGTGCCGAATGCGGCCTTGCAGGCGGAGACGTTTGCTGACGATGACTTCATCGGGCCGGATGGCTCCGCCGTCTTCGTCCCCGGCTTTGGCACTGCCTACATCGGCTTCAATGCTTTCGCCAAGATTCAGCCGGCTCTGGACCGCACCACGGCGACGGGCACCGTGCGGGCCTTCGCTGGCAATTACGCAGCGGACTCCATCAACTTCTTTGCGAATCAGCAGACGTTCCTGCTCGACACCGCAGCCGTGGTCGTCGTCGATGGCCCGCTCGCCGGGACTGACGGCGGTGCGAAGGTCCTCTTCAGCAAGGGCTCGCTGACCGTGGGCGATGCCACCAGCAGCAGCTACGCCGGCTTGCTCAGCGGCTTGCTCAACAGCACCGGCTTCGTCAAGCAGGGTGCCGGAACATTCACGATCAGCAACCCCGGCAACAACTATGTGGGTGCCACCCGCGTCACCGGTGGTACGCTCGCTCTCGGTGCCGACGAAGTGATTCCGAACTCGTCGACCGTCACCCTCACCGGCAGCACGCTCGATCTCGACGGCTTCTGGGAAACCATCGGCGCCCTCGCCGGCGGCAGCACGGTCGACCTCGGCACCGGCGGCAAATTCTCCGTCGGCAACACCAGCGTCAGCACCACGTTTGCCGGGACCATCACTGGCACCGGTGACGTCGTCAAGCAGGGTGCAGGCACCTTCACCGTGTCCAGCAGCACCAGCGATTTCATCGGTACCACGACCGTGGAGGCCGGAACGCTGCAACTCGGCAACGGCGGCTCCACTGGCACCCTGCCGGGTGTTATCAACGTCGACGAAGGTGCGAGCCTCGCGATCAACCGCTCGACCGTGGGCCTCAGCGTCACCAACGACATCAGTGGTGCGGGCCGCGTGGTGCAGGCCGGCAGCGGCAGCACCCGCCTCGCCGGGACGAACACCTTCACCGGTGGCATCGTCATCAGCAAGGGCACGCTGCTCGCAGGCAGCAACGCGGAACTCAGCACGGGCGACCTCACCCTCACGGGTGCAGGAACGCTGTTCGTGGATGGCAGCTTCAGCACCGGTCGCTCGTTCACGGCGGACAATACATCAGCGATCGCAGTCGCCAATGGTTCCACACACACTCTCTCCGGGGCAACCGTTGACGGCGGCACGTTCAATGGCCCTGGCGACATTGACGCCACTGCCGGCACCGTCATCCACGGTGCGTTCGTCGGCCCCAACGGCAGCCTCAACGTCAACGCGTCGACGCTGCAGTCGGTCTCCAACGGCGGCTCGATCGCAGTCAGTGGCACCGGCAATGTGCTCAATAGCTTTGCCAACCTTAGCGGTGGCGATCTCAGCGTCAGCGGCACAGCCAGCACCGACGGCTTCACCAACAATGGCCAGGTCGATGTCAGCGGCTCGCTGACGAATGTCGGTGCCTCCAAGCTGATCTTCGGCGGCGGCAGCTTCACCAACGTCACGGCCGCGGGCCTGATCGATGTCGGCACTTCCGGCGGCTACGCCTCGGGTGCCCGCATCCGCAACGCCGGCAACTTCGGCAGTGCCATGGGTCAGACCGTCATCGACTTCGGAGCCCGCTTCGAAGCCGTCACCGGCAGCAACGATTCCATGGTGGTCAGCCAGAACGGCGGCGTGATCGCACCCGGAGCCAGCCCGGGTGCACCGAACTCCAGCAGCTTCACCGTCAATGGCGGCGGCACCTACGAGTTCGAACTCACCGACGCCACCGGCACGCCGGGTCTGGTCCACGGCTGGGATGTCGTCAACGTCGTGCCCGGCTTCTTCTCGCCGAGCAGCGCCGAACTCATCCTCGCGGCGACTCCCGCGAACAAGTACAACATCCAACTGTTCACCCGGCTCGACGACGGCGTCGGCAAAACACCCGGTGCCGCAGCCAATTTCAACAGCCAACTGCCTTACGCCTGGAAGTTCATCGACGCCGATGATGCCGCCACCACGATCAGCGGCAGCTTCGACGCCAACGCGTTCAACCTGATCACGACTGGCTTCGCCAACACGACCGATGGCGTGTTCAGCGTGGAGGCCCGCGATGGCGGTCAAAACCTCTACATCGTCTACACGCCCAATCATCCCGCGGTCACCAGCGTCGTCGTCAACACCGGCGATGTGCAGCGGTCCCGCCTGACGACGATCGACATCACGTTCGCCAGCCCGGTCGACGCCAGCACGCTCGGCATGCTCGGCGGCATTACCCTCACCCGCACCGCTGCCACCCCGAGTGGCACGGTCGGCACAGTGGTCGATAGCTCGAACGGTCTGATCGTGACGCCCGCCGTCGGGATGGTCACGAGCGTGACGGTGACGTTCGCAAACGTCTCCAATGCCGGTGTCGAATTCGGCTCGCTCTCCGATGGTCGCTGGCAGCTTGCGATCCCAGCCGCGCTCTACACCAGCACGGCAGGCGACACGCAACTCCGCCGGCTGTTCGGCGACATCGACAACAACGGCACCGTGGACGGTCCGGTCGACTTCTCCCAGTTCGGCGGCGTGTTCGGCACCACGCCCGGTGTCGGCGTCAGCCCCTTCGACTACGACAACAACGGCACGATCGACGGCTCCACTGACTTCGCTCAGTTCGGATCCCGCTTCGGCATCACGCTCTAAGCGACTGCCCACTTGTTAAACCGCACGAGCCACGGATGCTTCCGTGGCTCGTGTCGTTGAGTGTTCCGGAGCATGCCTTCATTGCCATGTGCAGAAGTGGATCTGGTCTCAGTCTCTCCACGACCGCTCATTACGAGCCGGAAGCGTCAGCGACGGGTATCGTCTTGCAAAGAACTTTGCCCGTCGCTGACGCTTCCGGCTCGTGACGACAATGACTGTGAAGCGTTTCAGGCCACGACCAGGTGAGACAGAATCCGCAGGTGCGCCACTTTGCAAACTCCCCTCGACAGAACCCGCTCACTTCGTTATTCGGCGATCAGATGGGGAGTGTGATCATGCGTCGAATGCTGCTGCTGTCGGTGATCCTCGCTGCGGGCTGCGTCGGGAAGCAGTCGCTCACGTCGTGGTTTCAGGGCGAGCCGGCGGCGACACGCGAAGCCAACCTCGCTGCGGCGGCACGAGTCGATCAGGTCGGACGCAAGATCCTCGCAGCCAATCCGCTCTCGGGCGTCGGAGCGACCTTCCAAGTGATCGGTCACGAAGACTCGATCCTCTTCCACCGCGACCGGGCGGGTGTCTTCATATCGGACACACTCGTCGAGCAGTGCAAGACCGATGCGGAACTCGCCGCGGTGCTCTGCACGGAGCTCGGGAAAATGGTCGCAGAGGAGCGGAATCTGGCCCGCATGGGCTACAGCGAGCCGTTCGCCCAGGTGCCGACGGAGAACACCCGCGACGGTAGCAACCTTGCTGCCGATCCGGTGCGGCTCACCGAGGCGGCGATCCACGAGCGGGGCGGCGATCGCAAGCTGTTCCAGGACGTCAAGAAGGAACTCAACGACCCCGAGAAGATCGCTGGTGAACTCATGACGGGCGTCGGGTACGATGCGGCTGCACTCGCGACAGTCGAGCCGATTCTCAAGGGTGCCAACCGCAATCGCAGTCTGTTGCAGCAGCTTGGCAGCGGTGGTTCTGCGCCGACGTGGTCGCGGTAACCCGGCTCGGCAGATACAATTCGGGAATGCCCGATGCTCCGCCCGATCCAGTCGATCTCACAGGCCGCACGCTCGGCGACTTCACCGTGCTCCGCAAGCTCGGCAGCGGCGGCATGGGGCAGGTCTACCTCGCACGACAACTCTCACTGAAGCGCGAAGTCGCACTCAAATTTCTCAACGCCGACCTCGTGGGCAACGCCAAAGCTCTCATCCGCTTCCAGGCCGAAGCCGAGGCAGTGGCCCGCGTCTCGCATCCGAACATCGTGCAGGTCTACGCGATCGGCGAGCACGACGGGCTGCGGTATATGGCACTCGAGTTTGTCAGCGGCCGCAACCTGCGGGACTATCTCAGCCGCAAGGGACCGCCCGAGTTGCCGGTGGCACTGGCGATCCTCAAACAAGTGGCGGCGGCTCTGCAGAAGGCGAGCGAACTCGGCATCGTCCACCGCGACATCAAGCCGGAGAACATCCTGCTGACGAAGAAGGTGGAAGTGAAGGTGACCGATTTTGGCCTGAGCCGGCTGACCGCCGTGGACGACGTGCCGCTCAATCTGACGCAGAGCGGCATCACGCTCGGCACGCCGCTCTACATGGCACCGGAGCAGGTGCAGGGAAAGACCACCGACCACCGCAGCGATCTCTACAGCTTTGGCATCACGGCGTATCACCTGCTGGCGGGTCAGCCACCGTACCGCGGGAACACGGCGTATGAGGTGGCGATGAAGCACGTCACCGAGGCCGCCGAGCCACTCGCGGCGATCCGGCCCGATCTGCCTGGCGATCTCTGTGCACTCGTCCACAAGCTCATGGCCAAAGATCCCGCCGAGCGCTACGTCACCGCCAAGGATGTCACCCGCGATCTCGGTCGCATTCAGAAGGGTTTCACCCTCGGCCTGCCCACGCCGATGCTGAGCATGAGCAACACGTCGCTGTATCCGTTGGGGAATGGCAATGTGCCGAGCGGCTCGACGATGGCGATGCCGACTCCCGGTCCGTCGCGCTGGCCAGGGCGCATCCTGGCGACGATCACTCTGCTGGCGTTGGCTTGCGGCGGTTGGTGGCTCTTTGAGAAGCTGGAGGCGGACGACACGCCGGTGGTTATCGCCGGGCCGGGGCTACCAGAGGTGACGCTGCCGGAGTCACTCGCACCGCAGTCGAGCCGCGAGCGAGAACTGAAGGCTCGCTTGGAGAATCGCCAGACCAGTCCTGCGGATGTGGTGAACGCCGGCATCGACCTCGGGCTGCTCTATGTGAATGACCGCAGATTTGCGGACGCGAACAAAGTGTTCAACGATCTGGAGAAGGATTCGCGACCGCTGCCACGGCCTCCGATGCTGTCGGGGCAACTCGTGGTGGCGAAGTTTGGGCAGGCGATCGTGCTGGCGCACGAGGACAAAGCCGAGGAATCGGTGGCAGCGTTTCAGGCGGCGACGGCACTCGCGCCGCGGGGGCAATCGCTCCTGCTCATGCACAAGTTTCTGCTCGACCACCCCGACCTGAGCCAGGCGATTGCGGAGGCGATGCACCGCGACGTGGAGAATTTGAAAGGCAAGAAGCTGCCGCCGAACATCGACTGGCTCCGCACACCCGGCAGCCTGATCCGCGGCCGCGGAAAGAATTAGACGCGAAGTCGAACCGATGCGATGTTCTTGGAGGTCGTGCCGAGCTTCGAGGCACGACGGCAGGCAATCATTTCGCATCGTCACGCGGCTGAACGCATTCCGTCGCCGCGGTGGAGTTCACACCGCACGGCAGCAAACGGAATGACAGGAATGCAAATCGCTTGACAAGCTCCGACAAGCGTTTATTCTCTGATCTGTCGACCGATTTCCCTGATGTGTAGATCAGGGAATATACTGTTCGGCGGCAGAGGGCGCTCAATGCGGCAAGTCGCTGGATGGTCGCTGTGGATCGGCAACGCCGGCGACCTCCGCGACGCCCGCGCGGTGATGGC
>JBGSSZ010000484.1:0-3762 GCA_041736785.1 Limnoglobus sp. | reverse complement strand
TGCGACGTCCTTGAACCTGATCGGCTCCGTCGTCACGCGGACGATGTTCTGCTTGAAGTCGATCGCCAGATTGCCGAACTCTTCGTCCAGCGATTGCAACTCGCAAAACCAGTCCGCCAGCGACGGCTTCTGCACCGGCTGATTGTGGACGTCGCGAAGCAGTTGAAGATAACGGACCAGTTCATCGAGTTTCCAGCGGAAGTCGTCGTGCATGCTCCGCAGTGCATGCACGAAGCCGCGTTCCCTGGCGAGTTCGATCTGTCGATTGATGACGGTCAGATTGACCCAGCAGCGATGGGCGTGATGCCAGGGCTGACTGGTGGAATCACTCTCCTGCTGAGCTTTGGCCCAGGCGTCCTGCAGTCGCTGTGCCTGTCGAATCCGGAAGCGTGATTCGCGCATGACATGGCCTCCCAACGCCACGGCCCCGGCAGACGCGCTGCCAGGGCCGTGACGACGTTCGAGTTGTGGGTTACCGCGCGCCTTCGATTTTCACGGGCGTGAAGCTGGCGCGATCCCCGGCATGGAGCACCTGATCCGCCGCCGCCGGCTGGCGGTTGACGCGAATCAGGAAATCGCTCGCCTTGCGGCCCGGCATCTTCTCCGCGAAGAGCGTGGCGACGGTCGTGCCGTCGTCGACCTCGATGTGGTCGGCGAAACCCGATCCATCCGAATTGATGAACAAAATCTTCATGTCAGCGACCTCGGAAAGTGAGAGTGAACGGAGACGCCGTCGGCGTCAGGAACGACGACTGTGCAATTCCTCCTTGTGGTAATCGGAAAGACAAGCGTGGACGTGCCGTGACACGCTGTGCCGTGACGTGTGAGAATGCTAATCGGCCGCCATATATTCTGACGCGCTTTAGACAGTTATTTAGGTGAGGTGACTCACGCGGATTTGGTCCGATCCCGCTGACGCGTATTCACGGCGGTGGAACGACTTCAAGGATCCAGCGTTCGGATGATGATTGCCCCCAGACCATGAAACCCAGTCCCGATCTTTACTCGTCGATAGTCCGAAGTCAGCCACTCATAGTGCTCATAGATGGGACCGTTCTCATAAATGATGCTTTCTCCACGAGGTGGCAGGATCGTCTGCGCCAGCACTGCGTTTGCGCGCACTACCAAGTGCCGTAATGGCGTGTCGAACAACGCATTCCCGGCTGGTTCTCCTTCCTGATTGAATCGGTACTCACAGTCCAGGCTCCGTCCGGGCTTTGTTGCCTGCCGGTATTTCAACACACAGGAGGCGACCCAATTCCCGTTGGGAAACAGCCCAATCTGGTCGGGCCGACGAGGGCGAGCAGCGTTTTCCGGCCGCTCACTCCAATACACCCCTTCGCGCGCAGGATTCTTGGCGAGTTCAAGAGTCGCCGCGCGCAAGGTCGGTTGGCCCTCCAGTTTCAAACTCGAACCATCGGATCCATCGCTGAGTTTGGCCAGCCATGCGAAGGCTTCGCGTCGTCGCAGCACTTCCTGCTGCAACTGTTCCACCACCCAAGACCGCTCGAAGGCCGTGACTACAGACCCCTCTCGCTGTGCTCGGCCGTTTTTGAATACCGTGGTCGTGGACGTCAACGTGGCGACGACCACGGATCCCGGAAAATGGTAGGTCGCACGAATCTGGTGGACGCGTTGGGCTTGACCGGGCATATCCTTCGTCGAAGTCGTTTGAGAAAGATGATCCTTTTCCGCTCCCCCAAACGTGTCTTGGAGCATCGCCACCGAGCGGTCGAGGTCATTGACAGACAGTACCGCACTGATGCCCACCAGCCGCCCTTCGGACGAAAAATAGACGCTTGTTCCATTTTGAAGTTTGACGAAGCTGCTGCGGACTCCCCGTTTCGTCAACGGCGAAATTGCTTCGACGGCTTCTTCACCGTCGCCAAAATTCAGGCCCTTGTACCCATCAATGAGATAGACCTCGGATTGAGTGCCCAGGATATCCTGAATGATGAGCCTCATCGCCGGGTCATCTATCTCCTTCGTGGGAGATGTCGACTGCCGAACCGGCAGCGGGCCTGGAGTGTTCTTCGAACCGGACAATGGTGCGGTCGATCCCGGGTGTGGTGTCTCGCTTGCACGCTGACCGCATCCCGTCAATAACGCTGTGAGAAAAGCCCCGGCCGTAAGACTGATCGTGCGCATACTGCCTCCTCAGATGGAAAAAGATACTTAAAAGCATCATCGCATACGGCATCGTTGTCGTCCACCATGAACCTGGACGACCGGCGATATTTGGAAGGCATCGGCCACCGCATCCGCGAACGCCGCACCACGCTGGGCCTCACCCAGGCGGACTTGGCGCGCCGATGTACACTGCATCGCACGTTCGTCGGCAGTGTCGAGCGCGGCGAACGCAATCTGGCCATGCTGAGCCTGCGCCGCATCGCGAAGGCTTTGCGGGTGAAACCAGTTGACCTGCTGTCCGAATGAACTGATTATCGCTGCATCATGGCGAGCAAGGGTACCGTGATCGACTGACAGCTATGGCATGCCATCACATATTCTGACACGTATTGGATGGATATTTAGTTTCGCCCGGGATCGGTGGGCTCTGCCGGCCCGCATTCCAACGAGAGATTCGGTCGAATAGCCAATAACAAGGCATATATGAACTAAAATCATATCGCAACGCGTTGCGTTTATCAAACAGCCACTGTAGTACCTGTATGATTAACGCAATGAGTTTCACTTTAAACTTCTATTTGGCGAACTGAAATGGAGTTTGTGGTCGACTGCAACGTCTCTGCCGAAGCCGATGCCCGCACTGCGCCGACGCCGATCCCCGGTATCGGTATCGTGATCGTCAGTGAGTTTGCCTGCATCTGTCCCTTCCGCTCGATCAATGACATGATTGCATTCGCCGGGCTGGCCCATTGGCAAGCTTCCGCCACGTGAGGCTCTTTTGCCTCGGACGTTGCACGAGGTTTGGGCAGTCGCGATTGATAGCGGTCGAGCCAGCCTTCGAGGATGGCGACGGCGGTGACGAAGTCGTAGTCGAGCGTCAATTGTCCCTTTCCAGACTCTGGTCGCATTTTGGGGCGAGTCTTGCCGAATTGCCATCCGAGGTGGCGATGGACTGGGCAGCGTGATTTCGGCAATTGCCGGTGCCGATTCTGCGACTTGTTCACGCTGGAAGACCCTGCGTTTTCGTTCGCCGGATAATTATTGGACCCCGCCCCGACCCCGCGTCTTTCGACCTCGCATACCATCGGCATCTCTTTTCTTTCGGGGCTGCGGCGGCCGTGGGCGAACAGCAGTTCTTCGTTCGCGATGATCCGGAATGGGTCGCAACATGCGAGCGGCTCAAGCAGACGCCGTGCCCGCACTGCAGTACCGTCGGCACGCTCAATCGGCATGGCAACCTCTTCGGATTCGACGACAGCAGCCCGCAACGAAAGACCCTCCGCGCCCGGCGGGTCTTCTGCAGCAACCGCCATCGGCGACCGGGGTGCGGACGCACCTTCAGCATCTGGATCGCCAGCAAACTCCGACGGTCGAGCCTGACCTCCGGCACACTGTGGCGGTTCCTGCAACTCACAGTCCGCGGCAGCCTCGCGGCCGCCATGCGCGGTATGCAGTGCCGACGCAGCGACCGGACCTGGCAGCGGATCTGGACGCGATTCGACCTCGCCCAGAGCCGGATCCGCACGGCGCTGCTGAGTTGCTGGCGGCGGAGGGATAGTGCAGCGCGGGGGCGGGGGAAAGTGAAGCGCTGTTGGGATGAAGTCTACACGTTGTCGGTGGTCTCCGCGATGG